>JANMSP010000126.1:0-3393 GCA_031389475.1 Pyrinomonadaceae bacterium | reverse complement strand
CACCGCGCAGGGACGTGTGCTGTCCGTGTATCCCGCCACCGAAGGCCTGTCGTTCAAGGTCATTCGGGGCATCATCGAGGCGCACCTCGATGAGCTGTTGCCGCTGGTGACGGAGTACCTGCCTCGCGAAGTGCTCGCTGGCGCCGCGGTGCCGGGAATCAGCGATGCGCTGCGTATGGTGCACCGTCCGTTGTCGCTGGCCGATGCGATGTCGGGGCGGGATCGCCTCGCCTTCGAGGAACTGTTGTTCGTCCAGCTGCTCCACCTGCGAGCCCGTGCACTGGCGCGCGACGTCAGACGAGGAATCCGCTTCGAGAATCGACGATCGCTCACGACCGCGCTCCGCGAGTCGCTCCCCTTTCAGCTCACCGGCGCGCAAGGACGAGTGCTGCGCGAAATCTTCGCCGACATGTGCAGCGAGCGTCGCATGCAGCGGCTGCTCCAGGGGGACGTCGGCAGCGGGAAGACGATCGTTGCGATGTTCAGCGCGCTGCTGGCCATGGAGAACGGGTATCAGGCGGCCGTCATGGCACCGACCGCGCTCCTGGCGGAACAGCATCTGCGCTCGATGACGACCTTGTTGACGCCCCTGGGGATCGAACCGCTGCTCATCACGGGTGTTTTTGACGACGAAACGCGCCTCGTTTTTCAGGACCAGCGTCACTTCGGCATGATGAAGATCGTTGAAACCAGCAATTTGGGCGAAGCCAGGGAAATAAAAAAACTTGCGCCCGAACCGTTTTCTGAAGAATTTTCTATTAGCTATTTTCGCAATACCTTAAAAACCTCAAAGAAGAGCATCAAGGAATTTCTACTCGATCAGACAAAGGTTTGTGGGCTCGGAAATATTTATGCTTCGGAGGCTTTGTTTCTCGCGAATATCGGCCCGCAAAGCATTGCAAACAAGCTGTCCATCAAAAGAGCGGCGGCTCTGCCCGGCAACATCCGCGAGGTCTTGCGGGAAGCTATCGCTCGAGGTTCTACCCTCAATGTCGATCCGGAGAATATCGATGGAAGCTATTATAACGGCGAGGCCGAAACCCGCTGGCATGTTTACAACCGCGAAAATCTGCCCTGTACAAATTGTGAAAATCCGATAATTCGTCTAAAACAAGCAGGCCGCTCAACTTATTTTTGCAAAAAATGCCAGAAATAAGTTACTTTTGTTAATTGGACAAAGAGTTAGAAACGTTCCCGCACAATACAAAGATGTTACTAAACTTCTTGATAACCTTGGTCTTCTCGTTTATTTTTCTGATGTCCTTATCGTCGAATGCATTCGCATGCGCATGCTGTGCAACGCCAGGCGAATACAGCATCTCTACCCGAAAGTTAGACATATTTCATCTTGATTTGATGAAGGAGATCAAATTCGACTCAACGGCTACGCTGTTTTTAACGGACGCGGATTTTGCCGATATTAAGGGCCTTGACGAACTTGAGAAAGATTCAGCATCCGAGGCCTGGATAAATTCCCGGAACGAGTTCGATTTGGTCAATTCATTTATCGGAAAGACCTGGAAATTCAATCTAAGATCAAAAACCGGAAAGAGCGGCATATTGACGCTTCCGATGCCGGCACAGGTTTTGAGTTTCAAGGTCGATATTCACGATAACGATCCCGAGCGTCCGAACGGGCCGATTCTTTATAAGGAAATCCGGTTCAAAGGAAATGTAGCGAGCGGATCAGGAATTTTCAGTGCAGGAATTATAAAGCCGACGACATATTTTTTAGTCTTCCAGGGCCGCGGAAACGGCTGCGACAACGCATCCGATTTTACGCACTGGCGGTTGGAAATCAATGGCAGAAAGGCCGAATACGCATTTCACGGCGAACTTATCTCTGATATCGATCAGTTGCCGAGCGAAACGGTAGCCGAGAGATCAAGCCACTTGACAGCCGAACGGTAAAAGCGGATTATTTGGTCTAACATTCGTGGTGAGTTAATGCGACTTGCGACCACGTTAAATAATCTGCTAAACAGCTGAACTGGGAAAAGATTTAAAAAGTCTCGCTGTTTTAGCGAGGCTTTTTCTTTAGTTGATCGCTCTATATGAAAGACTTTCGCGAACTTCTTGAATCGGACGGCGTTTACGTTTTTGACGGAGCGGTCGGCACGCGCCTTTACGATAAGGGCATTTACATCAACCGCAGCTATGACGAGCTAAATCTGACCTCGCCTGATCTCGTTCGCGAAGTTCATGAGGAATATATAAAAGCGGGTGCCGATGTTATCGAAACGAACTCCTTCGGAGCCACGCGGCACAAACTGCAGCCTTACGGCCTCGAAGGAAAACTCCGCGAGATCAATGCCGCGTCAGCCAGAATAGCCCGCGAAGCTGCTGGTGAAAAAGCTTATGTTGCGGGTGCGATCGGCCCGCTCGGAATTCGAATCGAGCCGTTCGGCCCGACATCTTTCGACGAGGCAAAAGACCTTTACAAAGAACAGGTCGAAGGCCTGCTCGAAGGCGGAGTCGATCTGTTCATCCTCGAAACGTTTTCCGAACTCGATGTTATCGAGCAAGCTATTCGAGCCGTCCGCGAACTCTGCGATCTTCCGATAGTCGCTCAGATGACCATTCAAATGGACGGAAAAACGACCTTTGGAACAACGCCGGAAATCTTCACTGCGAAATTAGATCTGGCCGGCGCAGATGTGATCGGCCTAAACTGCGGAATGGGGCCGAATCATGTTTTGACGGCTCTTGAAAAAATGCGTTCCGTGACGACTAAGGCGTTATCAGCACAGCCGAATGCCGGACTTCCGAGAGACGTTCAGGGACGCCAATTTTACATGGGCTCGCCTGAATACATGGCGACATTTGCGAAGCGGTTTGTGCAGGCCGGAGCAAAATTCGTCGGCGGCTGCTGCGGCACGACACCGACTCATATTAAGCTTATTGCCGATGCCATCCGTTCGATCAGCCCTCGACAGTCCCGAACGTTTGTAAAAACAAACCTTGCCGCTGTGACGCAGTTGAAACCAGTGGATGTAAAGGTCGTCGCGCCTGAGGATCGCTCGAATTGGTCACGAAAGATCGCTCGCGGTGAGTTTGTAACATCGGTCGAAGTATTGCCTCCAAAGGGGTGCGATGCCGCCGCGACGCTGGCTTCGATCGGTTTGCTAAAGGATGCAGGCGTAGACGCTGTCAACATACCCGACGGCCCGCGTGCACAAACGCGAATGTCCGCCCAGGCGACCGCCGTTCTCGTCGAACGCGAGATCGGCATCGAGGCTGTTTTACATTACTGCTGCCGCGACCGCAATCTGTTGGGAATGATGTCGGATTTGCTCGGCGCGGCGGCTTTGGGCGTGCATAATTTGTTGATTATCACGGGCGACCCGCCGAAAATGGGACCGTTTCCCGACGCGACCGCCGTTTTCGATATTG
>JANMSP010000108.1:0-1805 GCA_031389475.1 Pyrinomonadaceae bacterium | reverse complement strand
TATGTCGATGAACGCGTCCGGCACGAAGGCTACGATATCGAACTAATGGCCGCCCGCCAGCTTGGTGAAATTCCCGCGGTTCCGGTGTCTTACAGCAATCCGCTGCAGCCGGCTTTGGCGAATAAGGCATCTGTCGCCGCTTCCGCTGCTGCTTCGAGATCATCCTTCACCACGCTCGGATTAAAATAAGATGAAGATCCGCCAACTATTTTATCGCCGGATTTTTGCCGCGTTAGCGCTGTGTCTGATCGCCTTGCCGGGTTTTGGTGCGACGCCGGCGGAATATCGCGAGAGGCTGGATTCCGCGCGTGCAAATATCGGCGAACTTCTCGGATACGTCGCCGAAACCGAGATCGGTGCGAACTATTCAATTTACGAAGCTAATCTCCTGCGTGAAATCCGTGAAAAGGTGCCGCCGAGTGAAAAGATCGAGTGGCCGGAAGGAAGTCTGGAGACTTCCAATCAATCGTTGATGGTGAAGTTGGACGAATTCGAAGACGAATCCGACACGACGAAACGAGCAATTATCTTGACGGAGATCGATGAACGGATTGCGGCGATCGTCGAAAAGATCGCTGAATTGGAAACGGCTATCGCCGCGGACCGAAGCAAGGACGAAGACATACAGAAACTGGCCGAGATCCTGCGCCGCGAAGAGTTTCAAAAGCCGGAGGAGGCCAAGCAGAGTGCCCTGCAAAAATGGCTGAGTGATCTGTGGGACTGGTTTATCAAACTTTTTCCTCAATCGGAGCCGTCCGCACCGGACTTGAGCGGTATGCCGTCGCTCGCAAATGCTTTGCTGGTTTTGCTCGGGATATTTGCACTTGGACTGGTCGGTTTTGCCATCTATAAATTTGCTCCGTTCTTTGCGTCCCGGTCACGCTCCAAAAACAAAAAAGATAAGAAAGACCGCGTGATACTTGGTGAGAGGATCGGTGCCGAAGAGTCGGCGGAAGACCTCTTTGGAGAAGCCGAGCGCCTCGCACGCGAAGGCAACCTGCGTGGTGCGATTCGCAAAGGCTACATCGCCGTGTTATGCGATCTGAGCGACAGGAAATTGATCGGCCTCGCGAATCATAAAACGAATCGCGATTATCTTCGCGATGTGCGCTTCCGCCGGGAATTATTCGAGGATATGCACGGGCTGACAAACAGTTTCGAGCGCCACTGGTATGGTTTTCAGGCGGCGGAAACGGCGGATTGGGAAGAATTTCGCGAGCGTTCCAGGCGAGCGGTCGTAAACACATAACATGCGGCAAAAGCTGACAATATTTCTGCTGTTTATCGTTTTGATCCTGATCCTGATCGGGCTGAATGCGGCTTCGTACGTCCAAAAGGAGAAAACGCCGGATACTGAAGTGTCACCGAACCGCTCGACATTTAATTCCGGCACGACCGGAACGCTGGCTTTTTACACGCTCTTATCCGAAACCGGCCGAAAAGTCGTGCGGTGGCAGGAACCGGTTGACGGATTGCTGGATTACGGCACGAATCCTGTACAAACGTTTGTCGTGATCGGGACCGTACGCCGTGAATTCACCGCCGCTGAAATATCGAAGCTGCGGGATTGGGTATCGAATGGCGGGACGCTGGCGCTCATCGACCGCGAACCTCCGAGCGGTCTTGCTTCGAGCATCGCGTCATGGAATTTTTCGTTCGAACAGCAGAACGATCCCAGCGTCGATCCGGCGAACCAAAAAGAGATGACCGCCGATACTCCCGCCGCAAAACCGGTACAGCCGACATTGTTGACTAGGGGCGTAAACGCGGTTCAGCCATCGCGATTCGCTTCTTCTTTAAGTTTC
>JANMSP010000056.1:0-5069 GCA_031389475.1 Pyrinomonadaceae bacterium | reverse complement strand
TAAAAGCGTAATTATAATAGATGGGACAAATGCCTTACGGGTTGCTTGCGTCCGAAGCCGCCAATTCGTTTTTCTGCTGATTCTTCGCCATGATCTCCGCGCTGCGTTCAACAAATTTCCCCACGATTTCCTGCCGCAATTCCTTGTAAGTCATCGCTTTATCTGCGGCCTTTTCCGAGTCAACCGCTTCTTCTTCGGAAACGACAACCGGCTCGGCGTTTTCACTCTCTTCGGCCGGCGATTCGCCGACATTGATCACCCTTTCATCGGCTGTCGGTTCCGCTGCGGGCACGCTTGCATCAACCACTTCCGCATCGGCATCTTCGTACGAAATTTCTCCGTATCTCGCCGCCAGTTCGGAAGCCTGCTCGTCGTTTAGTAGCCCGCCGATCGTACTCATTAGTTGAAACACGGCGTAAGGCTCATCCGGAGCACTTCTGAGCTTTTCCAAAAGAAATTCCGGCAGCCGCGGATCGCCCCACCGCTGTACCAGTTCGACCAATTCCGCATCACCCGCGATCTCCGTCTTGGCGTCATCGTCTTTAGCGGCTGCAGAGCTTTCGAAGAGTAAATCGGTTAAAACCTGCTTTTGATTTGCGTCGAGAATTTTAGCGAAGATCTTGGTTCCCGTCGAGAAAACACCTGCTTTGTCAGGCACGGCTTCTTCTTCAGGCTCGACAGTCTCGCCGCGTTTGAGCATTTCATTTCGCCGGTCTGCCGAAGTTTCCTCATAGTCAAGACTTTGTACGCTCTGAAGCAATTCGAACGTACCTTCCCAGCGGGTAGCTTTGTCTTCGGCACAGCGGATCAGCCAACGCACGATCTCGAATTCATCAACCTCTTCAGCGCCGAATATCGCAGTCAGCTCTTTTATCCGGGCTTCGTAAACACCGATGTCCGCGGCCGAAAGCTTCTTCGTGCCGTCGCGGTAATCCGTCAATTTCAGGCCTTCCTCGTCTTCGCCTTTTTTCAGGAAAAGCAGCAATGTGTCGCCCGCCTCCAATTTTACATTTTCGTCCGGTCCTTCCATTTCTTCGTGTTCATCGGAGTCTCCGGTATTTTTATAGCGGTAATCGATCTCGTCGACCACAAAGAATTTGCGGCTCTCACCTTTTAGCGTCGAAGAAATGCTGAAATGTTTCTTGATGGTAACTGCGGTGTAATCGTCAGTTTGCTCGCTGATCTCACCGTCTTCGGTCTTATCGAAACGTGCTATGTGAATGGCATCGCTGTTCTGGTAAAGCGCCAGCAGTGTTTCCGGCATTTTATCCTCACACCTGAGCGTTCTCGCGTTTGCGGGAAGGAAAAATATTGCAAATAAAAGTATAAAAATTGCGGCAGCGGAAATAACGGACTTCAACATATATGAAACTCCTAAAATCTAAAATCCTGTAGGGAGCGCGTTTTCCTTTCAGACTCGGCAACTTTCATAAAAGTTGCTTTTGGCGAAAAAAATCACTTTCCCGTTAGACACCGGAGCGTTCGAAAAGTTCCACTACTTTTTTTCCGACTGGATGATGCGGTAGGCTTCGGATTTACTTATCCCGAATTCCTTCGCGGCCTTCTTTAACGCCGCTTTCGGCTCCATTACGCCCGCTTCCAATTCCCTCACCCGCTCGGCAATCGTGAGCGGATTATGCTCCGCAATTTCGCCCGCCCCGGCTCTGTCAATTACAAGAACGATCTCTCCTTTCGAATTTGCAGAAGAATATTTTTCGGCGAGATCCCTTAGTTCGCCGCGGATAATTTCCTCGTGAAGTTTTGTCAGTTCGCGTGCCACGGCAGCTTGGCGGTTGCCTAAAACCTCAGCGCAATCAACCAGTGATTTACCCAGTCGATGGGGTGATTCGTAGAAGATCAGCGTCGCCGGAATCTGTTTCAATTCTTCGAGACGCTTTCGCCGATCACCCTTTTTTGACGGCAGAAATCCGCCGAAATATAACGAATCCGTCGGCATGCCCGAGGCAATTGCGGCATTCACAAAAGCAACTGCCCCAGGAATCGGAACCACCTGCGCGCCGATCTCGTGGGCTGTTTGCACCATCTTGTAACCGGGATCGTTGATGCCCGGCGTTCCGGCGTCGGAAATGATGGCGATGGATTTTTCCGTTTTTAAGATTTCAGCGAACTCTACGCAACGTTCTATCTCATTATGTTCGTGATAGCTGACGAGCTTCTTGGAAATCTCGTAATAGTTCAGGAGTTTGCGGGAATGCCGAGTGTCTTCGCAGGCAATAAGATCGACGGTTTTCAGTATTTCAATCGCCCGAAACGTCATATCCTGCAAGTTCCCGATCGGCGTTGCTACGAGGTAAAGTGTTCCGGCCATGAACAGATAGTAAATCGTAAAGCACGAAATGCAAAAAGCCCGGACATTACTGCCCGGGCCTTTTCGCGCGTCCTTTCCAGCTTGACTTAGTAAGGAAGCGGGAACGGTATACGGTTTCTCCAATCGCTGTTCCGGTTGTTGCGGTTGTTGCGATTATTCCGGTTGTTGTAGCCGTAAGCATCAGCCAACCTGCTCAGATCCTGCCGCATTGAATTCCACTGTCCCTGAATTCTACGGCCGCCGCGTGAATTATAGATCGCGTTATCGATCTGCGAAGCAATATCCAAAACCCGACGTGCTTCGTCTGCACTATTGTTCATATTTCGGCCGTTACCATACGCGTCTTCCAGATCGTCGGCCGCATTCTTGAAACGGTCCGCCAAAACTTCCAGCTGATCGCTGTTGTCGTAGCCGCCGCCCCGCCGCCTATTGTCGCGGTCGTCCCGACGGTCCTCGAAACGGTCTATGGAATCTTCAAAATTCCTCGCCTTGTTCTTCAAATTTCTCACGGTAGATCGGAGATTTCCACCATTGCCATATCCACCATAACCACCGTTGCCATAGCCGCCGTTTCCACCGCCATTCCACTGCGCCGATGCAACTGCCGGCAAGCCCAAAATTAATAAAGAAAATGCACTGATCGCTATAAAATTCTTAATTCTGTTCATTGTTTTCTCCAACATTTATTATTCTCAGGCAATGTCCCAGCCATTGCACCACAGCTAATTGCAAAGCGTGTGCCATCCATCCATATAGAATGCCGACAACAAAAAAGCCCTGATTAACAGGGCTTTTCAATTCATCCAATATAAAAATTGTTACGCGGATGGATGTTTTGGTCAGCGCATCCACCAAAACGTCGATTAATCGCCCAGGGCCTTCGCAGCGTTCAGCCGGCCGCCGCTTTCGACCTTGCCGACCAGCGAATCGATCTTGTCAACCGATCTCAAAAGCCGTGCACGTAGCTGCTCGACGGTAAGATCAGGCTCGCTCGCCAATATCAACGCCGCAACACCCGAAACATATGGCGTCGCCATCGAAGTTCCCGAAGCGTCGCGGTAATCGCCGCCGAGCCAGGTTGACAGAATATCGCGTCCCGGGGCGGCGATGTGAACAGTCTTAATGCCAAAATTCGAGAATGAGGCGAGAGCGTCCGTCTTATCCGTTGCCGCCACGCTGATAACATTCGGCAAGTTGTAATTCGAAGGATAATGCGGCCGGTTGTCATTATTTGTACTGGCGTTTCCCGCAGCCGCAACGAACAAAATTCCCTGTTCGCCCGCCGCTCGGATCGCATCTTCCAAAGCTTTCGATCGCGATGTCGATCCCCAGCTCGCGCTTATCACACGGACATTGACGCCTTTCTGCTTGCGGTCGATGGCGTAATTTATCGCCTCGATAGCATTCGCTGTTGTCCCGAAACCGCCGCGGCCCATGAATTTAAGCGGCATTATCCGAACATTCCAGTTGATGCCGGCGATGCCTTCGTTGTTGTCTCCTTCGGCACCGATGATTCCCGCGCAATGCGTTCCGTGGCCGTTGTCGTCCATCGGATCGCCGGCGTTTGCATCAGCATCGAATCCCTGCAGATCATCGAATGTTCCAAGATCTTCATCCGCGTACTGCGGAATGTTATCCGGACGCGTCCACATATTCGCAACGAGGTCTGTGTGTTTATAATCGACGCCGCTGTCTAAAACCGCGACCACGACTTCCTGGCTTCCCTTCGTCTTCTCCCAAGCCTTTATCGCATCGATATCCGCCTTTTTCTTCCCGCCGTCCTGGCCAAGATTATTCAGCGCCCACTGCTGGGCAAAATGCGGATCGTTAGGCAGATTTGCATTGGCTTCGGATTCTCTCTGATCCAAATTAACAAATGATGAGGACTGGGCCGGATCGTCAAAACGAATTTCGAAATTCGGCTGAGCGTATTCGACTAAATCGCTCAAACTTTCGTATTGTCTGGCGACAGCTTCCGCATCGGCATTATCAAGGTCGTCAATAAATACAAGGCCGCTGACCGATTCGATCCGGTCTTCGACGTGATCGTTATTGCGAAGAACGACTTTTTTAATCTGCGCCAGGCTTACGCCCGGACGGAACCTCACCAAAACTTCAGGCTCCGAATCATTTTGTGAACGAACGGATGTCTCCGGTTTCGGCACCGATCTTAAAACTTTAGGCGCCTCGCGCGAGGTACGCAGCGAAGTTTTCCAACGCTGGATCTGCCCCAAAATTCCCGCCATCGTTATCAAAACGACCGCCAAACCGATGTGTATCCAAATATTATTGCGATTCATTTAATACTGCTCCTAGAATCTACATTTTTCACGCTTAGATAACGTGATTTGTTCCATTAAAATTGCGAAGCCGAAGCTGATATTTATCCGCCCGGTATTCGTATTTTTTTCCATCCGCCTCAAGATTTATCTGCCACCCGGTCGAGATCATCTGCGCCGACATCTCATCATTCACAGGTGCTCCAAGCGACATATCGGGAAAATCCTTCTCGGAAATGGAAGAAACTTTCACATCTCCGTCCCTGATCTTCAGTCGTGATGCCAGATCTTTTTTGGCCTTGTCCGCTGCACTGTCTTTCGTAAAACTCATATTAATTTCAGGTAAACTAGAGTTTGCTACTCTTTCTCTCAATAGTCAACAATTCGTCGGCAGAAGCCTGACCATTAGGAAGGGCTTTCTTAGCGCCAAGGTGTAAGAAAGCCCTTCCTAACGGTCAGGC
>JANMSP010000561.1:0-2050 GCA_031389475.1 Pyrinomonadaceae bacterium | reverse complement strand
TAATCCTTCCAGCCCGAGCCTTCCAGATACCCGCGAACAACGCATTCGACAGGGAAGACCTTCGTCTTTTTTACAAGCACTGAACGTCCGCGAAGCTCTTCATGGCCTTTTACTGCTTCGGGCATTTGCTCGAAATCGGCGGTTATCAGATGATGATCGGCGATATGTCCGAGCCGGCCGAACCAAAATGTGGAAAGTGCCGTAAGCACCGAACCCTTTTGATTGATCGGCGTCGGCAGTATGCAGTCGAAAGCCGATATCCGGTCGGTCGCTACCAGTAACAGCCGGTTGTCGCCGATGGCATAAACGTCACGCACCTTCCCGCGATGAACGAGCGAAAGGTCGGTGAAGGAAGTTTCGGAAACTGTTGCGGTCTCAGGCATAACGGTTCCAATGTAATTAGTTCGCTAACTTTAGTACGAAATTGATGGTTGGTAAAGCCTGTAAATATCAATTAAAACCGGGTATCGTTAAACCGTATTCGCTTACCGTTCAATCTTGGATGACTTTTCGTTCTTCAACACTTATAATACAGGTCGGCCCGCAAAATTGACCCTTCAAGGCCGCCTCACCGAATAGTTCGGACGAGTACCCGAGCATTACTTTACTCAAATGCCCACCAGTTAAATCGGAGATCCCAAGTGAGTTTTAACCAATCTAATTTCAGTGAGGACGCCGTAATCGGACTGCCGGCTCCGGATTTTGTTTTACCTGCCGAAAACGGTAAAGAATGGCGTTTGGCCGACCAGATCGGCAAAGTTACCGTTCTGCTTTTTTATCCGCAGAACGAGACGCTTGTTTGTACCAAACAATTGTGTTCTTTGCGTGACCATTGGTCGGAATACCTCGATACGAAAGCCTGCGTCGTCGGCATTTCGCCCGGAACGCAGGATGAACACCAAAATTTTTCGACGCGGCACGAACTTCCGATTAACCTGCTGGCGGATGAAGGCCGGGCGGTAACCGGTAAGTTTGGAAAGCACTGGCTTTATCCTATAAATTTTACAAGGGCGGTCGTAGTTGTCGATGCCAGGGGAATAGTCCGCAGCCGCGAGATAATGCTGCGGGCGTTCCGGCCGAAAGATTCGGACGTGATCACATCGATCTATGCCGCCCGCGGCGATGCATTTACGGAAAGATACAACGCGCTGCGAGAGAGAATCCACGATTCGATAATCGACTGATCTTGTCAGAACCGTGAGCGGTAGCGACCGGGAGTTCTGATCTTGTCAGAACCGCGAGCGGTAGCGACCGGGGATCTTTCTCCTCCTGTCAGAACCGCGAGCGGTAGCGACCGGGGTTTCTAACTCTCGCTTAGAAATCAAAATCCGGAAGATCGTCTCCCTGCCCATTGATAACATAATCTATCGCGTTAGCAACACTTCGCTCATTCCACAAACGGCGCTTGCTTCCTCTCTCGGCCCACGGCGTATTTTTTAGGAGCCAGCACCCATCTTCTCTCATCTGCCGAGTTGAATTTGCTTTTAGTGCTCCAATAGCTCCTTCGGGGTTTTTCGAGCCGATTGCTACGACCGCATGTACGTGATTAGTCCGTACGTTCACGGCCATCAATCCCCAATTTCTTTTATGGCAGGTTTCTCGAATCGCTTTCTCTACGGAGGTTCGGCGGGCGGCATCGAGCGCGACAGCGGCGTTTTTCATTCGAGCCGTGCTTATTACCTTAAAATGGTCTGTTTTGGATATACGCGGTGAGCCGTAAATATTATTGTGACGATCAACGGAGCCGCGAGCATCGCCATGAATCCAAGTGCCATAACAGCGAAAAGTAAAAAGGCAGGCTAGAGGGGTGTCCGTATCATTCCACATCGACGGGTATTGTAAACGAAAAGATCCCCGGTCGCTACCGCTCTCGGTTCTGACAGGAAGATATCCCCGGTCGACGCCGCTCGCGGTTCTGACTTTTGATGAAATTGTTTTATGATTAAGCTATGCAATTTCGTCTCATGTCTGAAAATACCCCGAAGGGTGACCAGCCGGCGGCTATCGAACAGTTGGTTACAAATCTGAACGAAGGCGTGAAGGATCAGGT
>JANMSP010000163.1:0-18483 GCA_031389475.1 Pyrinomonadaceae bacterium | reverse complement strand
GTTCCGGCAGCGAACTTTGATCGCGTTTTAAGACGTATTTTTTCATCCGTGAAACAAGATGTTATCATGAAAGGCTGGAACGCAGGCACCCTTGCCTGCAATGAGTGTCGCTTCGACGCGAACAAACCTGCAGCGGCAAGTGCTCGTGGCGGCAATGTATCGCGTTCGCGGACTCCGCGGGCGGACAAGGGTGTCCACGTTCCGTCTGCGGGCGGACAAGGGTGTCGGCGTTCCGTCTGCGGGCGGACCAAGGGTGTCGGCTTTCCTTAAGACGTCCAAATTGCGATCAGTTGCTTTCGGCTTTCCATTTTCGCTTCGAAATCCGGCAGAGACCTCACAAGATTTTCCAGATGGAGTAAATAATCAGGCTCACGGAAAAGCTCGCGAATCTCCGGCAGAAACTCGGCGATCTTTGCATAAATGAAAACATGCTCGGTATTTGCATCGAGAAACATTTTGCGGTCGATGCCGCCGTTTATGACGAATGACGCAGCGGTGTCCCAATATGAAGTGACCATTCGGAAATGAGCGCTCGCGTCCGCTCCGCCGCGAAAAAGAGCGATAATGTCCATTGCCGATTTCGGCACGAAATCGGTGAAATACCACGCCCGTGCCGCCCGCATTTTGTCATCGCGGCGAAGCTCGTAGAGCTTTAAAATCGCCATAACATCTGCTTGTTTTTCCATTTTTTCTCCAGGTAAAGATTTTTAAATTGAAAATTAGTACTTTTTAATTCGCAGTTAAAATTATCGTTCAGTTGTTTTCTTTCTTGAAAATACGAGGCTCGCAATTAACTCTCGTGAGGTTCTCGCTTTGCAGTGTTCAAGATTTTCTCTTGCTTCCGCCAATTCGCCACCGGTTAAAGCCAGTGCCATTTCGAATTCTTTTTCGGCGGGTGAGCAATCGCTTTTCATCGCCAGGATAACGCCGATGTTGTTGTGGCTTAAAGCCGAATCCTTGCTTTTATAGATGATGGAATTGCGAAAAGCATCTTCGGCCTTCCGAAAATCAGCCTGATTCAAATAGGCGAATCCCAAATCAAACCAAACTTCGCCATCGTTCTCATTTAGTTTTATCGCCGCTCTGAATGCCTGTTCGGCTTTCGCCCAATTTCCTCGGGCCGATTCGGCCATACCCAAAGCGTATGCAGCTTTCTGGTAGTTTCCCTGGCGAAGCCGGATCGCTTCTTCGAATTCGGAAATTGCTTCTGTCGGCCGCTCCATCCGGTAGAGACAGACTCCTATGTTGAAATGCAGTTTGGCATTGAGAACGGACCGCGACCCTTCGTTTTCTACCAATGTTAAAGCGGTGCGGTAGCTTTTCAAAGCTTTTTCGAATTCGCCGGATGCGGCCGATCTCATGCCAGCGTTAAATGACAAAGTAGCGGCAGGCGACTGGGCGGAGATGCCGAAGGCAAAAAATAACACAGTAATTAAAGAAAAAATTCGCATTGCTGTAAAACTCCTTAGACTCGTTTGTTAGTCTAAAAAGAGTTTACGGAATACGGCGGCGGCGAATCTTTTGTGTGGTTGCGGTTTGTGTTCTTAAATTGCTTTGAACAGTTTTCAGTGATCGGTTGCCAGTTGTCAGCCAAGAAATTTTCTTGCCGTCAACCGACAACTATTCTTATGCGAGCTTGAGTTCTCGCCACGTTTTTGGAGTAAGCTTGGTGAATTTACGGAAAAGCGTTGTGAAATGGCTTTGATTCTTAAAACCGGTGCGGAGGCTGATTTCGACTATCGGAAGGTCGTTTTTTGCCAACAACTCTTTAGCAAGTTCGATACGCTGCCGCATGACAAATTGCTGCGGAGTCATTCCGGTAGTTTTTCGAAAAGCACGGGAAAAGTGAAATTGGCTAAGATTCGCGACCGTAGCGATTTCGGCCAGGCTCAGGTCAGCTTCGAGGTTTTCCACGATATGTTCTTTCACTTGCCGAAGCTTGTATCCGGAAAGCCCGCCTTGCAGATCCCTGCTGGCAAATCTGGCCGTACTGTAATTCTGTAAAAGGTGAAAAATCAGCGTCTGTGTTAGCGATTCCGAAAAAAGCTTGCCGGACGGTGATTCAGCTTTGGTCTCGTTTACCAACGTCAGCCCGATGTGCCGGATCAAATGGTCGTTGCGGCCATAAGTTTCCGTCAGTTCGAATTCCGGGGAGAAATGATTCTCGGCCGCGAAGCGTTTCAAGTAATGCTCATCCAGATGAATCGCTAGATGCTCGAGTTCTCCATTCCACGAAGCTGCGATCGGCTGGCCTGCCGGCGTGAGGCAAATATTGCCGACCTGACCGCAGCTTTTGGTGACAGTCCGGCCGGTCGAGGTCTGCCGTCGCGTGGTCAGAGTTCCAACAATCGGAATGCTTACCTCGTGAAATGGAACGACGTGCTCGCGAATCTGGCCGGGAAGGACACGGGCGTGCCGCACCTCGATCCCGGGCCATTCGGTCTGACGCATGAAGATTATCGGTTCGCTAACGTCGGATTTCCATTCTATTTGCACAGAGTTGTTTGTAACCTTGTCCGCGACAAAACGCAAGTTAAACGGATTCGATTTCAGATAGTTTTAAGGCAGAAAAAGGGCAAATGGCCATTACAGCCATTTGCCCGGAGTCAGTTTCAATATGAAACGGAAGTTTTGAAGGATTATGGCTGTGCGACGAAATCCGCATCAGTCACGCTGTCGTTTAGCGTAAAGAACTGCGTGTCAGGTGCAAAGACATACCGTCTGTCACTGACTGTAAGCGAGTAAAATTCGGTCGTTTCAATCCCTTCAAATGAATAATAGCCACGGGTGCTGGAACGGGCATACCGTATCGCTCCCGTACTTAGATTGGTTAAGGTGACCGTTGCCCCGGAGATCGCTCGTCCGCTACTTCTCACGATCCTGCCGGAAACGACAGCATCGGCCGCGCTCGGTGTGATCTGTCCGTTCCTGAAGGTGCAGACCACGGATTCGCCTGATTCCACGATTATCGTAGCCGACCGGGTTCCGAGGTTGACTGTAGTGTTTTGGGTGCCGCCGGTTTCGGTGCAAATGATATCCAGCAGTGTCCATCCAGCTATCTGAGCTTCCGTTGCGGTTATTGCATTGGCCGTTCCGAAGCTGAAAATAGAGTTGCTCGTGACACGATCCGGGCCTACAACATTATTATCCACAAGTGAGAAATTCACACTTCCGGCAGTTGATGAGGCCGTGAACGGAAATGACTGTGTTGACGAAGTGCCGCCGCCGACTGTCTGGACTTGCTTGATGATCGTAACCGTACCAGGTGGTACAGTCGGGCATTTTGCGTCGAAATAACCGATTTTAAATTCATCTTCCGGCGAAGTGTCGCTGGTCGAAGCCGCGATTACGACCACATTGCCAATTTCGCCCGCTGCGTTGAACTCAGCTAAGCGCGACTCACCATTCGAACCGTTATCGTCTTCGCTACCGAAACTATTAAGAAGACTGTCGCTCAAGGTCAGATGATTGTTGAATGGATCGTTTGCATTTCCTACCCAGGCAGTCATATCACTGTCTGCACCCACGCTGTCCAAAAATACCGCGTCGATGACGACCGACCTGTCAAACTCGAGCAGAACGTAGTTAAGGCGTTCGCCGATGTTGTCTAATTTGTGGCTATTTGAGCCACCGTTGCCCTCACTGCCGTCAGTTACGCCGAGGCCGCTGTCAAAGGCTCCAAGAAATGCCGTTTCCCATAAACCGCCGCTTTTTCTGCGACTGAATGCACTCGCTTTCACCCTCTGCCCGCGGTCGTCTGTAAAGGTACGGATATTTCCATCCGGGCCGTCCGCACGGCCATCGCCGGAAAATGCATATTTAGTATTCGAACACGGAGGAAGCGTGGCTGCCGCCTGCTGGCCTTTGTCCGAAGCTTCCAATGTCTGGCCGATCATATTGAACGTAAAGGCCGACAGACACAAAAGGGTGAAAAGCGGGCGTGCAATTGAGTTGCTACTAATAATATATTGTTGGGGGAATCTCATAAACTGTAATATCACTCCTGATTAAATTTATTGCCGATTCATTTCACCGGCATTGTTTGCGGCCCGTTATTTTTGAACGAACCGGTATCCACTCGATAAAATGCGCATCATTTGAACGCGATTATCGTCAAAATTTGAATTCCGCCATTGGCATCGGTGGAATTCGATGAATCGAATACCACGTTAAAACATCCAATGAAATTTAATTTCCAGAAAAATGTTTATCGCTCATTTTTAAATAAAAAGCAACCATTATTTTCCATACCGGTAATAAATGAATCTCGTCAAGAAGGTTAGTTTGCAATTGAAGGTGCGGAAAGCTACGATTACATATAGTATTTTGAGTAAAAAAAGGAAGGGGAAACGATGAAATTTCCAGGCGGGTTCGACATGCAGTCGATGATGAAGCAGGCCCAGCAAATGCAGGAAGAAATGGGCAAGAAGATGAAGGAAACGGTCGTGGATGCGGCGGCCGGCGGCGGAGCAGTTTCAGTCAAAATGCGGGGCGATTTTGAAGTGATCGAAGTAACGATCTCTCCCGAACTCGTCAAGGATGGCGATGTTGAAATGATTCAGGATCTGACCGTCGCGGCCCTCAACGAAGCTCATCGCAAGATCGAGGAGACATTAAAAGGACAGCTCGGCGGAATGCTCCCGCCGGGACTCATGTAGGATGTGTTGAATGGATAGTGGTAAGTGGTGAGTAGAAAACACCTATTTAGCACTCACCACTCACCACTCGCCACTATCTATGCTTGATTATTCAGAACCGGTCGCACGTCTGATCGATGAATTTAAACGACTGCCTGGTGTCGGCCATAAAAGCGCTCAGCGGCTCGCATTCTATATTTTGCGGCGGCCGAAGGCTGAAGTGGATAATTTTGTCCAGTCGCTGCTCGAGGTAAAGGATAAGATCGTCTTCTGTTCGGTCTGTAATAATCTCACGGATATAAATCCCTGCAATTACTGCACTAATCCAAAGCGAGACCGCTCGATAATCTGCATAGTTGAAGAACCGTATAATCTCGTCGCGGTCGAAAAAACACGTTCCTACAGAGGCCTTTATCATATCCTGCATGGCTCGCTCTCGCCGATCCGCGGTGTCGGGCCGGACGAATTGATGCTCCCGAATCTGCTGCCCCGCTTGATGCCTGAGAACAACGAAGGCATTGATGTAAAAGAAGTGATAGTCGCGACAAATCCGACGACCGAAGGCGAGGCAACGGCGAATTACATCGCAAGACTGCTGAAGCCGCTCGGCGTTCGAGTAACGCGGATCGCAATGGGAATGCCGGTCGGCTCAGACCTCGAATACGTCGATGAGGTGACGATGGATAAGGCCCTCACAAATCGCCATGAGATCTGAACGAGAGTGAAAAGTTAAAAACTAAAAGTGACGGAAACAATCTTATCCTACACTTTTAACTTTTAGTTTTTAATTATTCACTTCTTCGAAATCCATCGTACTCATATCGTCATCATCTGCTTCGGGTTTGCCAAGCAATTTCAGCCATATAAATCCAATCGTTCCCGCCGTTAGCGATGCCAGAAAAATCGCCATTTTTGAAGCGTTTATCACTTCGGCGTTACCCGTAAATGCAAGATTAGTGATAAATATCGACATCGTAAACCCGATCCCGCCGAGCAGTCCGGCGCCGAAAACGTGTTTCCAGTTCAGATCGAGCGGCAGGCGGCAAATGCCGATAGCCACCGCAATAAAACATGCGAGTGTAATTCCAATCGGTTTTCCGGCGATGAGACCGATGATAATGCCGAGGCTGTTCGATTCGGACAGGCCCTGAAACCAATCGCCGCCGATTATAATTCCAGTGTTCGCGAGGGCAAATATCGGCAGAATTATAAACGCGACCGGTTTGTGCAGGAATTGTTCGAGAATGTGAAGAATCGAAGTTTCCTCACCTTCCTCGGCAGAAAAAGGAACCGTGAATGCAGCTAATACTCCTGCGATGGTCGCGTGAACACCCGATTGCAGCATTAAAAACCACATGAGTACAGCGCCAATCAAATACGGCGTAACTTTGTCGACGCGACCGAGATGATTCATCGCAAGCAGCAGCGCGAAAACCGCAAACGCTCCGGCGAGATACAAGAATGAAAGTTCGGCGGTGTAAAAAACCGCGATAACGAATATCGCCGCTAGGTCGTCAATGACCGCCAAGGCCGTCAAAAAAACCTTTAGCGAAGCTGGAATACGGCTTCCAATAAGCGCCAGCACTCCGAGAGCGAAAGCAATATCCGTGGCCATGGGGATGCCGATTCCGGGCTGTGTCGCAGTGCCGTAATTAAACCCAAAATGAATCGCCGCCGGCAAAATAACTCCGCCCAGAGCCGCAAACATTGGCAGCATGGCGTTTCCTAATTCGGACAATTCACCAACCAGTAGTTCGCGTCTTAGCTCCAACCCGATGAGGAAAAAGAAAACCGCCATCAAACCGTCGTTGATCCAATGCTCGACGCTCATCCCGCCGATGTAGCCTCTCCAGATCGAAAGGTAATTTTCCCCGAGTATCGAATTTGCTAACAGCAGCGACACCGCCGTGCAGGCGATAATAAGAATTCCGCTCGATTTTTCCGATTCAAAGAATTTATTGAATGTATCCGAGAGTTTTCTCTGAACAATTCCCATATCTATGTCAGTCTGCTCGCTTTAGACCTTAATGGCTCTGCCCGCGTAATGACGCGGGATCAGAAAGAGGCGAAAAGGATATGTCTTTAATACGAAACCTTTCGCGGGCAAAATCTTTTACAAATGACCAAACTGAAACAGGTTCAATCTTGCAAATCAAACCTACGGCCGCAGCATTTACATCCTTTTGCACCTAGATCGAGTTTTGCAAAAGCATCATCATTTTCACGTCTGATCGGTTCGCGGTCGATCGCATCGAAATATCTGTTTATTTCCTGAGTGAGTTTAAGCTTTTCGAGATTCGGCAGGTTCAAAAACCCGTGAAAAACCAGTGCCACATTATCATCCATAATCACTACATTTTCCATTTTCCGTTTCCAATTGTCCATTGCATTATTTGGCACGGTAGATGCATTAGCCGTTTCGTAAAACGCTGTTTTACAGCAAAAACGGAGGAAAATTCAATATGGCTTTAATATACTGTCCTGAATGCGGACACGAAATATCTCAATCGGCTGTGGCCTGCCCGAATTGCGGCCGTCCTATCCAGGCAGCCCCGACGGTCGTAAAAAGGGTCGTTGTGGCTGACCGTCCCCGCGAGGATGGCGGATTTCCACCCTGGGCTTTTGTTCCGATAGCGGTATTGGGAATCGGGCTGCTCTTCATTTTGTTTTATGCAATGTCGCGAGACGACGAAACGGCGAATACCAATTTGAACGTCAACGTAACATCACAGCGGGCGGCAGGCCGGTCCAGCACAACGAGCGTTCCGGAGGATTCTCAGACGATAAATGTACCGTCGGATAGTACGACCGTAACCGCTCCGCCGGTCGATTCGCAGACAGTTACAGTTCCGGGATCGCAAACTTCAATCCCAAGCGATGTGGCCGCGACGGTCGGACGCGTCGTGATCGATGCCAAGGTCGCCAGCCGCTCCGGGGCACCGACTGCAGTTAGAAACGAGAAGTTTTACCTGCTTGACGAAGACCTGGAAACAATACTGAGCGACGCTAATCTCGAACCTATCGAAGGCCAATCGATGCGAAACAGCTTTGGTTTATCAGTGCTGTATCCGGATAGATTCGGCGATTTCAACCGCAAGGCCCTCGCCGCGATCAAGCAGCACATCAAATATACCGGTACGACCGACGGCACCGGCAAGGCCCAACTCGGCGGCGTGGCGCCCGACAGCTATTACCTTTTCGGCATCACCAAAACCGGCAAAGGATTCGCCCTGTGGAGCAGTCCCGTCAACGTCCGCACCGGAGAAAACATCCTGAACCTAAGCCCGGCCAGCATCACCGAAATGGAAAGTAGTTCAGAGTAAATTTTAGCGGCTTTCAATTTATTCCGACTTAAAGGGACGGCATTTCGCCGTCCTTTTTTAGCGTTTACGAACCAAGACGAAGGTTTAACAGAGAGCGAGTACGTTTGATCGCATTGGCGAATGCAGAATCGTCCTTTTGCGGAGTGCAGCTAACGGCTCGGTCGTCGATAAAGGCCGCCGCTCGCGGTTTGCCCTGTCCGGTATAAACATCAGCGAATGGGATTCCGTGTTTTTCCAGCCATTCGACGACGATCAAACGCAGCTTTCCGGGCGCGATACCGGACTTATCCTGCAGACCGCCCTGATCGAGAGAACAGCGGGAAGTAAAAATGACGATATCTGCCATTTTAGCCAAAGACTTGGCAAATTCCACGGCCCCGGGAAGCGGCGGGCCAATATTCTCGATGCCGTTCCAACCGTCGTATTTTGCCAGGACGCCGTCAAGATCGACGCAGACACGCGGCTTGTTTTCAGAAGGTGCTTTACGCGGGCGTATTTTGGCGGCGGGTTTCTTTTTCGATTTTGCCGACGGAAGCTTTGACCGCCGCGTCGCGAGAATAACTTCAATGGCCTCGCCGCCTTCGAGCCATTCGTTTTCGCCAACGGAATCGAAATTCCAGACGCGCGAATAATGATGCCGTGTGTGATGTCGTCCGAAGACACGGAGAGTGTACGGCAGATCGTCCTTTTCAACAGCGCGTTTCGGCGGGAAAATTTCAGGTTTTCGCTCAAGGCCGAATTTTGCGTAATCCGACCGCAGATCCGCTGCGAAATCGTAAACGTCTGCAAGCGGATATTCGTCGTCGAGCAGCACGAGCAGGTGGTAGCCGCCCACGCCGTTGCTATCCATAATGATCGGATCGAACTTTTTTTCGCGTAAGCGGTTTGCCCATTCCAGACAAGCGGCGAAATTCGAAAGCGCTACCTCGTCCGCATTCACGATGTTCTCGTCATGAAGATCCACATCGACCGCGAACCATTTCGCCGTCGAATGATCGCTGATCGAATGCAGCCCGATAAGATGCGACACGGCACGGGCTGCAAAGTGACGGGTCAGCTTCTTCGCCGTTACCATATCGGTGCCGGCTTCACGCCGCTCTTTTATCGGCAGCATCACGACGCCGATCTCGCCATTTCGAAGAGTGTATTGGCTCCACACATCGCGGCGGTTGACGAGCCGTTCCATCGCCCAATCGGCAAGTTTTTCCGCATAGTCCTGCCACTCCTCGGCGATCCACAGAAGCCGCTTATTACCCGCGAATTCGATAAACGGCACAGCCATCAGCGATCAGGAAACCTTTTCCCAGCCTCCGACAAAATTCTTCTCGGCAAGAGCTGTAAATTGCTTTCGGGCACCCGACTCAGAATTTGAAATGCGAATATCGCGTTCGAGCGGATTCTGCCTGTTCGGGCTGAAATCGGTAAGATAAACCACATACCCGGGAAATTCCGCGGTTGTTTCCTTATTCGTTTTCCAAAGCAGCAGTTTTCTTACCATTTTCTGGCCCTTCATTGTTTTCGTATAAACCGTACGTTCGAGTATCTTGCTCGGCGGAGCTTCCTTTTCGCGTGCAGTTTTGTTAACGTCTGGAACCTTGACCAGATCGCTGACCTGCCGGATATTCACGTCCTCGACATTCGCTTCCTTGTCGTCACGCATCCGCACAAACTGCGGCGAGATAACACTCACGAGCGGCATTCGCGAAAGTGGAGAGAAACGCTTCCCGTCCCAATCAAGCACCATTCGATTTACAGGATCGCCTTTGCTGCTTTCGGGAATCAGGTCGAGGCATGACATTTCGATCACCGGGCCGGGCGTTGTCATTTCATAAGCGACGTAATCGTTGTTGACCGCGACATAATCAGACGGAACGATTCTACGTCGTAGTTCATCGACGATAGTTTTGCGGTCTTCATCGGTGAAGCCGCCGCCGACACGAGCGAATTCGTGAAACGTACCGTCATCCCGCATCACCGCGACGAGCAGGTCGTGCAGAATGCCTTTACGGTCGTCGGTTCCTTCGGAAAAACCGATGATCGCGGCATCGAGGTTATGACGAAGTTTTAATTTGTACCATCCGGCCTGGTCGTGACGGACAACAAGGCCTTCCGAACCTTCGCTGATCACCCAATCGGTGAAAAGCTCCATTACCTTATCGACCTTATCGACTAGCTTGGATTCGGCGGGATGGACGAGTTTCCCTTTGCTGAACCAGCGTTTTAGCAGGGTAAAAACTTCCTTTGTGGTTTCGACCGGCTCTTGATCAAACTGAGAAATGTCGAATACGGCCAGTCCAAGCTTTTTTAAGTCCGCATCCGACGCAGCCGAGCGAAGAATTCCCACAACGCCTTGCACGCGGTTCTGTTTCGATGTGTCTCCGGTCAAATAGATCTCGGCGCCGAGAATGCAGGATTTTACCTTTGCTTTTAGAAGGAGCTTTTCCGCCTCCTGAAAGCAGGGAAGGCCAACGCGAACGGTGCCGCCGGGATTCACTGAGATCATTTTCTCGCCGTCGAAAAGCAAGAGGGCAAACTCTCCGTCGTACTTACGTGTGACATAATATCCAGTCGCTTTGGGCAATTTAAAAAGATCGTCGCCTGAAAGCGGCTTCATCCGGCCGCTAAGTTTACGACGGTATTCCTGCGCCCGTGAATGCAGCGACGGATCGTCAAGATCGGCCGCTTTACCGGTAAGATAATCGGCGCGTTTCTTTGTAAATCTGGATTTATCGTATTCAATTTTCAAGAGTTTCTACCTCGATCGGTTTTCTCAGTTCCATGTTTGAAAGATGAAGGATCAGACAATAAGAATCGCCTTTCACGCGACCTTCGAGAAAAGCATTATAGGCTTTACCGCCGCGATTCATTATGACCGGGCTTTTGCCTTCCTCGCCGCCGCGCACGAGCAAAAGCGAATCCTTCTTTTGCAGCGTTTTGGCCATGTCGAAAAGGAAATCGAACGTAAGGCCGTTGACGTGAACAAGCTGTTTTTTATTGGTGAATATGAATTTACCGATAGCGTCTTTTTTCTTAATAAATTTACCGGTCCATTTAAGCGGCACGTCGGTGTTTATATTCTGCAATTCCTTTTTTCGCGGACGCCGTTCGCGGACCGTGTCATCCGGGTTCTTGACGACCTCGAATTCTTCGATCAGATGAACGATACCCTTCTCCGTAACATAAACGCGTGATGTGTCAGAAAGAAACATTCCGAAATCCTCGACGTAGATTTCCGGATCGCTTTTTATGAGTGCATCGGCGACCTTCTCGATCTTTCTAGATTTTTTTAGAAGCTGCGGAAGGTCGTGCGCAACGTCCGTTTTCAGAAGCTTGCGGTTGACTACGCTTCGGCCGTCAGTATCGGTGTAACGGATACTGCGTTTCGGCATAAGGCTTTCAAAGGCTACGATGGCGTCGCGGTTTTTTGCATTACTAATATTTACGGGCATAATATTTCCTCCGGCAGCCTAAAGCAGCCCGAAATCGAGGTCGTCCGCCGAAATTTCAGCCTCTTCGACCGAGTCAAGCACGCTTGCCTGGTTGAGCTTAACGAATTGAAGCTCGGCCTGTTTTCCGACGACCATAAATGCGGTGTCACTTTTGCCGAGCAAGAAAGCATTATCCAGTTCCAGCCCGCCGCGGTAGCTGAATGGGAATGAATAGATCTGATCGGCCGAAAGGTGATCGTATAAGAAATTTATATCGGAACCTTCGGACGGCTCCAGAATGTAGGTCGCCTTCACCATCTGCGACAGGTAATCGTCGGCAGTCGCCCGTTTAAGAACATTAGGTTTTCCGAACGATGATTCGACCGGATCGATCTTTTCCCCGTCCGCGTCGAGCGCGATCAATTCGGTTCGCGAAATCGAATCGCCGTCTTCGTTTACGGTCGCAAGAGCAGTTCCGCCCTTATCGATCAGAGTTTTCCCATCAGCCGCCAACACCTTTAAAGTTGCGGGCTTCCCCTTTTCGTCGAACGCTTCAACTTCAACGTCGCCGTAGAGTTTTTCGCGGTCCAATTTAACCAACTGAACCGCAATCTCTTGACCATCCAATGAAAGAATTAATTCTCTTGCCATAATCGATACCTCACGTATGTAAGGTGCAATTGATGTACCTACTGTAGTGTAAACTATTGATCCAATTAAAGTTGGAGGTTTAAGAAAGCGCTTTATCTTTCGAAATAGTGTGAAGTAAGAAGGTCTAAGTAACAGGAAAATGGCTACTTGCCTTGCGCGGAGTTCTGTAAAGTTCGAACGAGTAACTTAAGCGGCGAAGGCCTGGCTATTCTTGGTAATTTCGATTCTATTAAGGTATCTCAAAGTTTCGCCGTGCAAACATTAAGCGCGCGATTTTGATAGCCTAAGGTTCAGTGACATTGTACGTGTACCGGTTCGATGCAGCCTTACTATTCAGGCCGCATTTAACTGGCAGTCTCCCAGGTTCACCTTTTCCAGCTATATTCATTCCTTTCAAAATATTCGTTCGTGTTTTCGTACCGGACTTCTTTTTTAATTGAGAAGCTGGACGATGCGATCAGATAGGTATATCGGAAGAATGCTTTTTTGTCGTTGTCGGTGCCGGGTTGGGTGGTAACGATCTTCAATATTCCGCCATTTAACTTGGTTTTTTCGATGACGGTTTCGCCGTCGTATGTGCGGCCGTCGGGGCTGAGGGTGGCGGTGGATTTTTTATTGGCCTTCGGCTCGTCCGGGTATTTAAAGTCGAATTCCCATGATAGGGCATCGGCTCCGGAACGGACTGTGAGATTCGACGCAATCGAAGTTTTCTTGCCCGAACTGTAATCCCTGTACGTCAGGTTCCCTTTCCATTCGGCCCCGGTCAGGCGGGCCAGGTCGGAAGCGTCGATACGCGCCGTCTGAGCATGGGCGACAACGGGAACGAACAGCAAGGCAAGTAAAACTATAAGCTGTAAATTTCGGTTTTTCATAATCATCATCTTCGCGGACAGAATTTTTTCGGATTCAATTTCGACACGCCGGTATTTGCCGCACATTCATATTCGCGCTGCCCGGGCGATCCGGCAATGGCGGCTGGAATGGAATTGACGAATGGAATGATTTGGATGGATGGGGTGATTTGGAAGTTCGGCCCGGCCCATCGACTTTTTAGAGATTTTCATCAACCCCGGGAATGACTTTCCATCGACCTTCCAGGGAAGGTTTTCGACGCCAAAATTGAGGGTAAAAAAATGATGACTTGGGCCATAAAAATGTGATAGTTTAAAGAAGTTGAACAAGTTTGTTCATTTCATCTATGAACCAAGTTTTAGAACATCCCCGCGTTCCGGTATCTGAAGTTTCGATCGAATCGGTATTGCTCGATGCGGATCTTTTCGTTAAATACAGTTCGCCTGAAAGGGCTTATAAGCTGCTTCAGGAGTCGCTGACGCGCAGTCCGCGTTCCATATCTCTGCGTGAGAAGATGCGGGATATATGTATTAAACAGAAGAACTTAAACGAGGCCGCAAAGCAATGCCTGGCACTCGTAAGCCTGTATATCGGCCGCGAAGATTTCGATCTGGCGTACGACCGGCTGCAGGAGGCCAAGCTGCTCGACCCGCGTGTGTCGGTTGCTCCAGGCCTCGAAGCGATCCGCCGCGCGCGCCGTCCGGATTTCGCCGCCAGCCGCGATAAAAGCCCGCAAAAAGTACGTACGGACGTGACCTTTGCGGGGAATTTGGCCTACGTTACCATTTTCGACGCCGTCCAGGTGATCGAGAGTGCGAAGATGACCGGTCTGCTCGTGATCAAATCCGACCTCCACCTGGGCAACGTCGCATTCAACGAAGGCAAGATAGTCGATGCCGAATGCAACAGCCACAATGGCGTCGCGGGCTTTCGCGACATTATCGAGATCAGCAGCGGCACCTTTGAATTCACCACCTCCGACCACGAATTCCCGGTCGTCATCAATATCATCAGCAACACCAATTTCCTCCTCGACGTTCTCACAGAACTGGACAACGAACGAGCTGAGAAAGACGGCCTTCGCAGTGTTACTGATGAAATGGATTGATTGCCGGAACGCAGGCTGTCAGCCTGCGTTAGCGGACATACTCAATATATCTCTGAGACGCCGGCTGGCAGCCTGCGTTCCAACAGTTGACTTAAGACCGCCCTTCCAACAAAATATAGTGTTTCCCCGAACCCCAACGCACTATAAATGTTCAAGCTCCAGCGTTTAGAAATAACCGGATTCAAATCATTTGCCGATTACACCGAGATCGTTTTCACGGGTAATGGCATCACGGCGGTCGTCGGTCCCAACGGCTGCGGCAAGTCGAATGTATCCGACTGCATCTCGTGGGTTCTCGGTGAACAGCGGGCCAAAACCCTGCGCGGAGCCGAGATGAAGGACGTTATTTTCCAGGGCTCGAAAAACCGCAAGCCGAGCGGAATGGCCGAAGTGGTGCTGCACATGGTCCGCGACGACGATTTTTTTGACACCGAGGAAGAAGAATTAGACGACATCGATCAGGCACTCGGTGCATTCGACGAGAAGGCCGTCGATATGGACGCGATCGAAGGAATCGAAGCGCCGGATGCCGAAACTAATGGTTTTCACGCTGACGGACTCGAGGTCGAAACCGTTCAGGCTTTGCAAGTCGGCTCTGTTCAAACCGTTGAAAAGGCGATAAAAACAAAGCGTCATTGGCGTCCCCGAACCGTCGCATTGGAATTCTCTCCGGGTGAGGCTGTGTCGGTCACGCGACGCTTGTATCTTTCCGGTGAGAGCGAATATCAGCTTAATGGCCGGAACTGCCGACTCCGCGACATTCAGGATTTATTTGCAGGCACCGGCCTCTCCGGTTCGCACTACGCGATCATCGAGCAGGGGCGCATCGGTCAGATCCTTTCGGCCAAACCGTCCGACCGCCGTACATTGATCGAGGAAGCCGCAGGCATCTCGAAATTCCGCACTCGCCAGCGTGCCGCCGAAGCCCGATTGGATTCTGCGAAAACTAATCTCGGCCGAATCTCCGACATCGTATCCGAGATTGAAAGCCAGGCAAATTCGCTCCGACGCCAGGCTAGTAAAACTAAGCGATTTATAAGTTTACAGGAAGAATTCAGGGTGCTGCTGCGACAGCTTTTCGCCGCCGAAGGCAGGTATCTTTCGGACTTGACGGACGATCTTCAAAAGAATTTAGCTGAAGCTATTGACATCGAGCGAGCGTTTGCGGTGAAGGTCAGGGACAAAGAAGAAGGCGTTCGTGAAGGAACACAAAATGCCCGCCTAGCTGAAGAAGAGCTTACTGAAATTCGCCGCAGGCAATCAGAAAATGCCCTGGAACGCGATCGGGCCGATCGTGAACACCGCTATCAATCGGAACATATCGTAAATCTAAACAACCGCCTTCAAGCATTGACCGGTGAATCGATTTCCACCGAAGAACGGCTAAACCTTGTAAATTCAGAATTTAGCAGACTCCAAAAGGACGAAGAAAAGGAAGGCGCAGATGCCGATGCAACGCGGCTAATCCTTGTCGAGGCCGAAAAGCAATACGCCGTCAAGATCGAGGATGTTCGGCAGATCGAATCCCGTCTTGAATCCCGCCGCGGCGAACTGCTCAAACATACAGCCGCGGTTGAAAGATTCGATGAAATCGACCGGCAGATGAAAATGAATCTCGAACGGATCTCGGAGCGGGCGACGGGCCTCGTCCGTGAGGGAATCCGGGCCGAGGAGACGCTTTCGCAGCACAAGGCAGATGCTGAAAAAGTGACCGGAGAATTAGATGCCGAAACAACAAAGCTAGAGTCTTTGCAGACGGAGAAAAATGAAATACTTGCTGTAACCGCGGCCGCACGCGATGCCTTGCGGCGGTCAGATGAGGAACTGCGCACACTCCAAAACGAATTTTCCCGCACCAAAAATCGACTCGAAACATTAAAGGAACTCGAAGAAAAGCGGGCGGTTTATGCTCCACAGATTCAAAAACTTTTTGCCGCCCAGGATTCGATAGGCGTAAATTTGAAAGGTGTGCTCGCAGATTTTCTGACTGTTGATGAGCGTGCGGAGAAGGCTGTTGAGAGTTTATTCGGACCTTTCCTGCAAACTGTTCTCGTGGATAGTGTTGCGGATTCAATAAAGGTCTCAGATTGGGTGCATGCGAATGACATCGGCCGGATCATAAGCCTAATTGTTTCGTCGCCGGACCTGAGTGCAGACCGGAGCGGCAAGACCTCCGGATCAAAGATGGGAGATCTGCTTGGTGTGTCTAAAGAATTTCAGGAAATTCTACTTCGGGTGTTTCCACAGGAAATGTCGTCGGTGCTCGTCGAGGAATTTGACGGAGCAGAGGGTGATGTTCTCGTCAATACGAATGGTGACCTCCGAATAGGCGGCGTGCTTTCGGTTACGGGCAAACAAGGCTCGGATCAGAAAAACTCGTCGTTGCTCGCCTTTAAACGCGAACTTTCCGGCCTTGAAAAATCGGCGGTGAAACTCGAACAGCTAGTTGCGGCTGCAGAATCCGAAGCCGCAGAAAATCGAAAGATCTTAACCGAAAAAGAAGAAAAAACGGTCGATCTGCAATCGCTGATAATAAAGGTCGAGCGCGGAATCCTCGGTTTAGAAGCTCAGAGCAAATCGCTGAACCAGGACATCGATCGCGCCGGACGCCACATTCACGTTGTGTCGGAAGAGAAGAAGCAGATCGAATCTGAAATAGAGCAGATTCGAACGCAAATAACGGAAGCCGCCGAAAACCGGAAAAACGCCGAGTCTTTGCGGGCTGAAGCTCAATCCGATCTTGACCGCATCGCTGAGGCTTTAATCAATGCCCGTCAAAATTCGGATGCCGAAAACGCCGTTTTGAATGAAAAGCGGACTCTTGCGGCGACTTCCAGCGAGCGCCGACGTTCGGTTCAATCATCCCTTCGCCGTATCGAAACGGAGCAAAAAGAGCTAGCGTCCCGCATTTCTCAGCAGAATACCGAGATCTCTGAAACTGAAAGTAAGATCAAGGATTTGCGTGCGTCAGTTTCGGTCATCGCCGGGAAGATATCTTCTGTGGAAGTGGAGCAGAAAGCGGAGCAGCGAGAGCTAAATGAAGCGGTGGCTGCTGTTCAAACAGCACGGGAAACAGCGGACGCGATGAGCGAAGAGCTTGCCGATCTTAACCGGAAATCCGCCGAAGCCTTGAACGAAAGAGCGGCAATCGAAGTCCGGCAAACTGAAGCTGTCACGCGTTTGAAAAACGTCAATGAAAAATGCTCACAGGAACTTAATCTGTCGCTCATTGAGGTCGTAGACACCGAAAACTTTGAGGCAGAGATCGATTTGGAACAGGCCCGTGCAGCGGTTGATGGATTGCGGCAGCGGCTTGACGGCTTCGGAGCGATCAATATGCTCGCGGTTGAAGAACTTACTGAAATTGAGGGAAGACTTTCTTTTCTTACATCGCAGCGGCAGGATATTATCGACAGCATAATGACCGCTGAAGAAGCATTACGCGAGATCAAGGAGCGGTCGCGGGTGAAGTTCAAACAGGCTTTCGAAGCAGTCAACGCAAATTTCGTCGAATTCTTCCAGGAACTTTTCGGCGGCGGCCGCGGGGAAATGACTTTACTCGAATCGGACGATATTCTTGAAGCAGGCATTGAAGTCGTTGCCCAGCCGCCCGGCAAACGCCTGCAAAATATTCTGCTGCTTTCCGGTGGTGAAAAGGCGATGACGGCAATTGCGTTGATCCTTGCTATCTTTAAGTATCGCCCGTCGCCTTTCTGCCTGCTTGACGAAGTCGATGCTCCATTGGATGATGCGAACGTCGGCCGCTTCGTCGGGAAGATCGCGGAAATGTCCGAGAAGACACAGTTTATCGTCATCACGCACAACAAGCGGACGATGGAAGCGGCGAGGGCTTTATACGGCGTGACGATGCAGGAAGCCGGAGTATCTAAGGTCGTTTCAGTGAAATTCGATTGACTTGGCGGCTTCAAACCTTTGAGTAAAAAGCGGCATCAAAGCCATTTGTCCGGTCAGGTATTAGTTATGCAGAAAAGACTTACTTATATTTGTGCACTGATTTGCAGTGGTTTGATCCTCGCTGCGGCGCCTTCGATCAAAGCTCAGAAGACGAAGCGTAAAGCACCCGCTAAGAAAACCGCCGCCGCAAAATTAGAACCCGCGAATGGTGCTCCGACAGTTGAAACACCAGTAATTAATCCTGTAAAAAAGAACGGACGGCCTGAAGATGCCGAGGTCTTACAGAAATCGACCAACGAACGCCCCGCCGATAGGGGTCAGCCGCAGCCCTCTGCCGCGAATGCTGCAAAACATTTCTATGAATTCACGCAGCCGGAGTTCCTGATCTCCAAAGTCCTTATTGAGCATGACCAAAACGGTAAGGGCAAGATCTCGTTCATGAAAAAGGGGTACGAGGAATTGATTTCCGATCCGATACAAGTTTCCGCCGAAGCACTCGAAAGGATCAACACGGCCTTCAACGCCTTGGATTTTCTGAATTCGAACGAAAATTACCAGCACGAAAAGGA
>JANMSP010000507.1:0-10353 GCA_031389475.1 Pyrinomonadaceae bacterium | reverse complement strand
CCTGATCAGGCCGCGGGTGTCGCGCCCGTAACTTCCGGCTTCGGATCGAAAACACGGCGTGTAAGCCGCATAATATTTAGGCAGATCCTTGGCGTCCAGAATTTCTTCCGAGTGATAATTCGTTACCGGAACCTCCGCCGTGGGAATCAGGGCAAGCCCGCGCTCGTCATTCAGGAAAAAGAGATCGTCCTCAAACTTCGGCAGTTGGTTCGTACCGAAAAGGCTCTTTCGATTAACGATAAAAGGCGGTAGAGTCTCGGTATATCCATGTTCAGTCGTATGAACATCGAGCATAAAATTAACGAGCGCCCGTTCCAGCCTTGCCCCGGCTCCGTTCAAAATGGCGAAACGCGATCCGGTTATCTTCGTCGCCCGTTCGAGATCGAGAATCCCGAGATTTTCGCCAAGGTCGACGTGGTCTTTCGGTTCAAATTCAAACTCATTCGGCTCGCCCCATTTTCTTATTTCGACATTCGCACTTTCGTCTTTCCCGATCGGAACATCACCCGCCGGAATATTCGGCAGATGCGACAGCAGCACATGCATTGCCGCTTCGGATTCATCACGAAGCTTCTCCAGCTCGCCCTGACTCTCCTTCAATCCCGCAACCTCGGCTTTTTTTACATCCGCTTCGTCTTTTTTGCCTGCCTGCATCAGGGCACCGATTTCTTTATTCGCCGCGTTGCGGATTTGGTTGATCTTATCGCCCTCGCCAATTACACGGCGGCGCTCATTATCCAGATTAAGAAATTTTTCGAGAGTATCGGCTGGAAAATTCCGGTTTCGCAAAGCTTCTTTCACCGTTTCCAGATTTTCTCTTACAAAATGCAGGTCTAACATAAATAGTAGTCAGTAGTCAGTAGTCAGTAGTCAGTAGTCAGAACAGCGGCAGATGCAACTTCTAACTTCTGGATTTCGACTACTTTGATTTAATCATTTCAATTCTTACGGTAATAATTGTCGCATCAAGCCTGTCATGTTTTTCGAGTATAGTTTCGAAGATTTGTTTATCGGCCATTTATAACCTAAGATTTTCAAAAGGCAGAAGCCTGACCGTTAGGGAGGGCTTGAGCGTCAAGACGAAGAAAGCCCTTCCTAACGGTTAGGTTTCTGCCTAAAAATGTCGGCTCGTCTCAGACGAATTTAACAAACTTGCTATGTCAAACAAAGTTCGCAAAGCTGTTTTCCCCGCCGCAGGCCTTGGCACACGTTTTCTTCCCGCGACAAAAGCATCACCGAAAGAGATGCTTCCGCTGGTCGATAAGCCGCTGATCCAATATTCGGTCGAAGAAGCCGTCGCATCAGGCATCGAATCCATCCTTATCATTACGGGCCGTGATAAAAGCTCGATCGAAAATCATTTCGACATTTCCTTCGAGCTCGAGCACCAACTAAAGGAAAAAGGCAAAACGGAGATGTTCGAAATGGTGCGTGCGATCTCAAATATTGCCCGTATCAGTTATACGCGGCAGAAACAGGCGCTTGGGCTGGGCCACGCGATTTACCAGGCAAAGGATTTCGCCGGAGACGAACCGTTTGCCGCGCTTCTGCCCGATGACATTGTCGATGCCAAAAAACCCGCCCTTAAACAGATGATCGATGTGTTTGAAAAATACGATGCCCCGGTGATTGCGACAATGCAGGTTGAAGGCGAGGCCATCTCGCGTTTCGGCGTTATCGATGCGGAAGAGGTCGAACCAAATGTTTTTCGTATCAAGGATATGGTCGAAAAGCCGCCGTATGCGGACGCTCCGTCCGACCTCGCCATCATCGGCCGCTACATATTCACTCCGGATATTTTCGAAGCGATTGAGCAGACAAAACCAGGCGCCGGCGGCGAAATACAGATCACCGACGCGATGCGGCTCATGCTTAAAAAACGTCCGTTCTATGCGGTAAAACTCGACGGCATCCGGCATGATGCAGGCGATAAGCTCGGCTTTCTTATTGCCACAGTTGAATTCGCCCTAAAACGGGAAGACCTCGGCACTGAATTCCGTGAGTACTTGAAGTCGCTGAAGCTTGGCTGATAAGGTACATCTTGTCAGAACCGAGAGCGGTACTGACAAGACTAAAAACCCAGTCGCTATCGCTCCCGGTTCTGACCCGTTAAGCTTAGAATAATTTGTAGAACGATCAACATAACCACGCTCACCAAAAGCACAAACATCCCGGCCCGCAGGTCTCCGAACCAATTCGATAGGCCGCCGATAAGCCCTGTGACCGACGCCGCTCCTAAAGTGCCGCATAGAAAAAGCGGCGTAGCCCGGCGTGTTGAACCGGAGCCGAAGATATTATAGAAACGAGCCACATTCGTCGGAAAGATCCACGAAGTTCCGAATCCCGCGATCGACGCACCGATTCCAAGAACCAGCACACTCTCCGCCGACAGCGTGACGATCATCCCGGCGGCTATGGTCGAAAGTCCGAGCAGCAGCATTTTGTTTTCGTTCAAATATCGGAAAAATATGGGTGCAACGCCGCGACCGATGACGAAAAACAGAAAGTACAAAAGCGTCGGCGAGAAGAAAACCGGCACTGCTTGATTCTCGATACGGCTTGTATAAGTTGTCAGCCATCCGCCCATCCCGCTCTCGAATCCGACGTGGATAAAATTAAAGAGCGCGATGGCCCACGCAATCGGAGTCGTCCAAATAGGCTTCAAATCTTCGCCGTCTTGTTGTTTCTCAGGCAGTTTAGGCTCCTTTACACCCGGAAAAGATACCAGAAAAACGCTGGCCGCAGTCAGCAAAGCCGCTAAGATCGCCGTAGTTATGAATATGCTCGTGCCGCCGCTGAAGAAATCCACAAAAGGCTTGCAGATGATCGCGCCGACGCCCCAGAAAAAATTCAAAAGGCTCAACGCCGCACCCGACCGCTCCGGATTCAATGCTAAAATCAGCATATTGACCGATGGCAATGTCAGCCCGACTCCCAGGCCGTTTATAAAAAATCCCGAAAGGCAAACCGGAAACGAATCGACATTCATCAGCAAAACACCGCCGGATATTAGAAAACACCCGACCATCGTTGCGAGAAGAAACCTGTTCCGCTTGCCGAATTGACCCGTTAAAAATGTTCCCAGCAGCGAACCGGCAAATTGCACCGGAAATAAATAACTGAGTTGCAAGTCGTTAAGCGAAAATTGCCGGGCGATGATCGGCAACACCTGCCCGATCAACACGGTCGCAATCCCGGAGAGCATGAATATAACGTGAAGCAGTATTTTTATCGGGCGGTCTTCGGGTGTGTTAGTCTGCTCCATAATATAGATGCGGGCGTTTGCTGTCAGAACCAGCAGCGCTAGCGACTGGGGTTCTTAATGTTGACGATTAGTTCCCCGGTCGCTACCGCTCTCGGTTCTGACAAGAGAATTTAGTCGCTATCACTTATGCACCATCTCGAAGATTCTCCAGAGGTTTTACTCCAGCCGCTTTGATTGACGGGTAGATCGTTGCGATCAAGCACAATACCAGTGTAAAAATCGAGATTGTCAGCACATCGATAGCCGCTGGCCGAAGCGGTATGTAGCTCAACAAATAAACCTCCGCCGAAAGATTTAATAATCTGAAATAATTTGCGATCAGGCACGCCGACAGACCGAGTAAAATACCGGAAATTACTCCGAGAAGTCCTAAAATCAGCCCTTCGATCACAAACATCGCGACAATCGTTTTTGCCATTGCGCCGCATGTCCGCAAGACGGCGATGTCGCGGCGGCGTTCATTAACAAGCAGTGCAAGCGTCGTCGCGATATTGAGCACCGCGACAAAAATTATCAACGAAATTATCACTAGTGCCGCTCTTCTTTCCAAACTTAGTGCGGCAAATAACGGCCGGTTCGCCTCCTGCCAATCTACGACGCGGAAATTTCCGCCGGTTTGTTTGCGAATCTGTGCCGCCGTGGCGGAGCTTTCGTAAATGTCGCCAACTGAAATTTCCAAAACCGACGGCAAAAATTCCTTGTTTCCGAAGAGCTTAATAAAAATATCCGGCGAAACTATTATCCACGTCGAATCATATTCGAAAAAACCTGTATTTAGGAGGCTGGAAACCCGAACCGCCGTCGTTTTAGGAGTTGAATCGTTTTCGAGAGTTGTTATCTCAGCCTTATCTTCTTGTTTCAGTCCGGATTTCGCGGCAAGTTCCGCTCCTACCGAAACCTCACCGGCGGATTTATTCGAATTACTAACACGCACAACGGCATAGTTGGCCGAGTCCGGCCCGGAAAGTAGCACAGGTTCCTGATCGGAGGCGAATACCGCCCGAACATTGTCGATTTGCCGAATAGTCTCTGAGATCTGTTCCCAATTCGCTATCTTGCTCCCGTCTTGCCTAAAGACGGAAATATGCGGTGTGTTGGCAAGAATTTTCTCCTGCATTTCGCTTTGAAAACCGCGTGCGAGAGCCTGCGCGAATATCAAACTCGCGACGCCTGCCGCGATCCCGACTATCGCGACCGCCGATGTAAAACGGACGAGGCTTCGCCGTCTTCCGCGCATAAAGCGCAATGCCAATTTCAGTTCCAAAAACACCGCTCAATTGTAGATGTAAAACCGATAATTGTTAATTGCGATTTTTTGTTCGCATAAATACGGCGTTTTCGATAAAATCAAGTTATTGCAGGGCTTAGTTACGGTTCTTAAAATAAATGTCTCTAGCTACGATAGACGAAGCCGTCGAAGATATTCGAAACGGCAAAATGATAATTATTGTCGATGACGAAGACCGCGAAAACGAAGGTGATCTCGTCTGCGCCGCCGAACTCGTAACGCCGGAGATCATCAGCTTTATGGCTATACACGGCCGCGGGCTGATCTGTTTACCGCTTACCGAAGAACGCTGTGACGAGCTGCAATTAACGCCGCAAACTTCGAATAACACTTCGAGCATGGGAACGGCGTTCACCATTTCAATCGAGGCGCGCGAAGGTGTTACAACCGGAATTTCCGCCGCCGACCGTGCAAAAACTATCCTGACGGCCGTCGATCCGGCTTCTAAACCTTGGGATTTGGCACGACCCGGACATATTTTTCCGCTCCGTGCAAAACGCGGCGGCGTTCTTGTCCGAGTCGGGCAAACCGAGGCCAGCGTCGATATCGCCCGTATAGCCGGGCTGTCACCGGCAGCCGTGATTTGCGAGATTATGAATGATGACGGCACAATGTCGCGAATGTCCGATCTCGAAATTTTCGCGGAAAAGCACGGGCTGAAGATAATCACGGTGGCCGACATCGTCCGCTATCGGATCGAAAAGGAAACTTTGGTAAAGCGCGTCGTGGAAACCGACCTGCCGACGGATTTCGGGGTGTTCCGCACGATCCTTTACGAAAACGAAATGAACGGCGAAACGCACCTCGCGATGACGATGGGCGATGTTTCGCGGACAACCGAACCTGTTTTAGTTCGCGTCCAAACGGAGAACATCACCTTTGCCATGTTCGGCTCCGCTTTCGGCGAGGCGACCAGTGCAGTTCAAGCCTCTCTCAAAAAAATCGGTGAAGCCGGAAACGGTGTCGTTTTGTATTTGCGTCAGCGCGAGAATAATCTCGATCTGGTGAATCAGCTTCGCACATACGCGCTGATGTACGAAAAAGGGATAGATTTTCAGGCCGCGAAACTCGAAACAGGTTATGGAAAGCTGCACGATTACGGTGTCGGCGCGCAGATCCTCAATGATTTGGGTGTAAAGCGCATTCGTCTGTTGTCGAATCATCCGCCGAAGATCAATGCGCTCGAAGCATTCGGTTTGGAAATTACCGAAACTGTTAGTTTGTAATGTAGCGGGCAGTATTTATTTATGCCGGAAGAAAAGATCGAACGAACGAAAAGTGAAGAGCCGGAGGAATTTTTATCGCCGGCGGCACAACGGCGTGTATACTTCACGCGTAGGAATGCCGCTATCTCCGCCGGGATCATCGCGATTCTGCTCGTTCTGATCGTCGTTGCGGCGGTGATATTTTATCGTACAGGCGGCGGCGATACCTATGTTAAGAACCAATTCGTGGCGAAAATGGCGGATATCGGCATTGTCTTTGATGCCGACGTGTTCAGGCTGGGGATTAGTCCGCTTGAGTTGGAACTAAAAAACGCTACATTCAACGACAGAATAAGCGGTGAAAAACTCTTCTTCATTCGCGAGGCGCGACTCGGCCTGACGGTCCAAGACCTTTACGCCTGGCAGTTAAGCCGCGATATCAGCATAGATACGACCGACATTAGCGGTGCCGAGGTATGGGTGAAATTCGACGCCGACGGTAATTCTAATTTTGCGAATCTCAAGCTTATCGATGACCAAGCCGGCGGCCGCGTCAATTTCAAATACGATTCGATAACTTTTGCGATGCGCGACAGCGTGATCCATTTCGGCGACGTTTCGCGAAAGATTGCCGCCGATGCAAATAATGTCGTTTTCCTCCTCGAACCCGAAAATATCGAAATTCCAGACGAACAAAAACGCTATAAATTCGATTTCACCTCGACCGATTCCAAATTCGTTTATGACGAAAGGCCGCTAACTCCGGTCGATATCCGGGCAGTCGGGATCGCGGACCGTTTGGGCGCGGACATCAGCCAGTTCAAACTGACAACGCCGATCGGCGAATCGACGATGAACGGTAGGCTGGATGATTGGGCCGCTCTAAAATATAACCTCAACATCGAATCGACCGTCGATCTTACGCAGACTTCCAATATATTTCCACTTGGCGCAACGCTTCGCGGCACCGGTAATTTCAAAGGGAACGTCTCCGGCCAAGGCGAAAATTACCGGATCGACGGCAACATAGACTCGCAATCGCTGCAAGCCGACGGAATCTATCTGAAGGCTGTAAACGTCGCCGCCACGGTCGAAGGCACAAATTCGCAATACGAAGCGAATGGCACGGCAATCGCCGAACTGCTCACCTTCGAGGATTTTCGCATCGATTTTCCGAAGATCACCGGCAATGTCCGTGGCACCGGCACCGATTTTCGCTGGGTCGGCGAACTTCAGGCAGCCGCCGCAAAATCGGACGGGCTTACATTAGGCGGCCTTTTTCTCTCGGACGCGATTGCGGAATATCGCGACAAGCAACTCACTGCAAGTGCCGCAAACGGGCGCGCATCGAAATTTTCGGTGAATGACAGCGAGTTCGCAAATCTCGTGACAAGAAACCTGCAATTCTCGACAACGGACGGTGTAACTAATCTTACAGCGGCAAACGCTCAGGCCGACACGTTCAGGACCGGCGACATCAAACTGAATGGTATGAAGGGCCGGAATCTCCGCGTCAAGGATACGGGTAACAGAACTGATGTCACTGTCAACGGCCTGCAGGCCCAGAGCGCGGATATCGAAGGTGCGAAAGTTAGAACTTTAACCGCCGACGAATTTACACTTTCTGATAATCCGAACTCGACCGAACTAAGAGCGAAAAATCTCCGTGCCGACAACGTCAGCAGCGGCGGAACGCGGGTCACCGGATTGAGTTCTCCAGACGTAACGATCACCGATTCAGCTAACCAAACCGTGGTTTATTCGGACCGGCTGCGTGTTGCAACGGTTGACGCCGGAGCCGCCACACTTGGCAGCCTGAACATCGCCGGTGTGCGTTTGACTATCAGGCAGGGCCGCGTCGAAGGAACCTCAAAAGATATAGATGCCGGCACGGTTACGCTGAAAAGATCGTCAGATCTGGCTAACGGCGGAACGCTGGAAAACGTGCGGATCGCGAGGCCGGTTTTTGTGGTCGAGCCTTCGGGACGATACAGGGCTAGCGCCGATATGAGCCTCGGCGGCGGCATCGTAGGCAATATCCCGCTCGGTGCCGCACAGGCAAGCGTCAACGTCAGCAACGACCGTGTCGAGCTTAACAATTTGACCGCCGAAGTGATGGACGGGCGTTTGAATGGAAACGCGATAATCGCATTTAACACACGCGGTCAATCAAGAATACAGGCTGAGTTTGCCGATCTCGATCTCGCAAAGCTCGCCGCTCTTCAAGGAGGCCGGATCATACCGCTCGAGGGCCAGGCGACCGGAAATGTCAACCTCACGCTGAATGGCACCGAATACCGAACCGCTAGCGGCACGATCAACGCCGATATCACAGCAACCGCCGGTAATGCCGACCGCGGAACGCTCCCCATCAACGGAAAGATTCAATTATCGGCGACGAATGGCCTCTTCAATGTCGATCTTGCGGATTTCAATACCGAAAAAAGCCGTCTTTCCGCGACAGGGCGTTTTGACCTGAGAAACGATGATTCGAATTTAAATATTGCTCTGAATTCAACTGACGCCAGCGAAATCGATCGCTTGGTCAGGGTGCTCGGCGTTTCTCCGGCTATCGAGGAACAGTTCGATTCGATGCAGGTTCAGCTTGCGGGAAATCTTGCATTTACAGGAACGCTGACGGGCAATTTCAACGATCCGACGGTTGACGGAAAAGCTTCTCTCGATTCAGTTTCGCTTCGCGGCCGGGAACTCGGTTCGGTAGCTTCCGACATTTTCGTATCGCCCGTGTCGGGCATCGAAATCAGAAACGGCATTCTGCGGGAGAGGGACGGAGGAAACGTCGCATTCGGTCTTTCGGTGCCGAATACGGGCGCGAACAACATTAGCGTTCAGGCAACGCTGACAAGTGTAGACGCCGCTAATTTGATCGCCGCCTTGCCGCTGGGCGATTTAATTCCCGCGAGCATTCGCGATTTCAGCGCTCAGACGTCGGGGATGGTTAACATCACCGGTTTGCCGAATCAGGCTTCCGGCCAGATAGATCTATCATCAACAGGCGGTTCGGTGGCCGGGCAGGCGTTTGACGCTCTGACGGCTAAAGCTACATTTCTTGGCACTCTGATAACTTTGGAAAATTTCGAATTGCGGGCCGGGCCGGGTTTTCTCAAGGCAAACGGAACTTACGACCGCGCCGACACGAAATTCGATTTCGATATTGAAGGCAGGAACGTCCAGCTTGCCGGGCTTCGTCCGCTTTTAGGCAATGCCGATGCAATTCCCGCGATCACGGGGATTGCCGACATTACGGCGAAAGCGACCGGCGAATCCGACCGCCCGGCAACCTATAACTTTAAATTCGGCGGAACGGCACGCGACGTAGTTGTAAACGAGAACCCATTCGGTGCGGTAACATTCAGCGGCGATACGGCAGATCAGGTACTAAATGCCAATCTCACTGCCGTCCTCGGCAATAGCCCGCAGGTTATAAACGCGACCGTAAATTTCGGCGACGATAATTTGCCGTTTCGCGTCACGACAGATTTTAAGGAAAGCCCGCTCGGGCCTTTCGTGGCATTGGTCCCGCAGTTACGCGGCATTCCGATCGGCGGCACCGGCACAGGGCAGATTGAATTCGGCGGCAACTTGTCGCAGCGTGACGATGCAGGCAACAGGATTTTCACAACCGCAAATTTGACCGGAAGTGCTCAATTCAGCCAGCTTGCCCTCCAAATACAGGACACGCCGCTGGTTGCGACTGAGCCGGTCGTGATAGCTTTCAATACGCGTGAGATCACTTTCACATCTGCGCGTTTCTCCGGCAGCGGCTCTAATGTGACGATCTCCGGGACGAAGGCAATAACCGCAGACGGAGTGAACAATCTGGCGGTTGACGGCCGCGTCAATCTTGCTCTGTTGAACGTCATTCCGGGTATTTCGGCAGCCGACACTTTCTTTGCGGGATTTGCGAATGTCGCGGTAAGGCTTGCCGGTGTTAATTCGACCGCCCGCATTTCGGGCACGGCGAATGTCGAAAATGCGTCGGTGGCGACATTTATCGGTTCCGGCCGTCTGACATTCGACCGTCTGAAAGGGCAGATTCTTTTTACCGCGAATCAGGTTCAATTCAACGAAGTAACCGGATTTCTGGGCGGCGGTAGTTTCGTCGCAAGCGGCGGAGCTCTTCTGGGCGACAATCTAAGTATTACTTCATTCCGTATCGGCCTCAACGGATCCAACATCACGGTTCCGCTGCCCGAAGATTTTACTACGACGGGCGATGCTACGCTGGATGTTTCCGGCCGCCGCATTGGGACCGATCTTTCGGTTCTGATTGCGGGAAATATCCGGGCCAGACGCAGCTTATATACAGAAGACATCGAGCTTGCCAATATCGTCGGGGCACGCCGCGAAGGCTCGCTTTCGGCGGGCGGATCGTCATCGATCTATGCTCCGCGTTTCGATCTCACAATCGAAGGCCGCGATGCTCTCGTTGTGCGAAACAATATCGCGGATCTCACGGCGTCCGTTTCGCTGCGGCTTACCGGCAATACGAATAATCCGCAAATTTCCGGCCGCATCACGGCGAACAGCGGCACGATTCTTTTCCGAAAGGACCGGTATGTCGTCCAGCGGGC
>JANMSP010000506.1:0-8293 GCA_031389475.1 Pyrinomonadaceae bacterium | reverse complement strand
CAAAATCTCCGAGAGGACGGGCGGACGGGCCTTTTTTCCGCGGGATGAAAACGAGCTTCGCCAAGCGTTCAAACAAATTCAGGAGGAAATGCGGTCGCAATACTTGCTGGCCTACGAACCGACAAATCCTGCTTTGGACGGCTCGTACCGCAAGATCGAGATCCAGGTCTCGAACCCAGAACTGTTAAAACAAAAAGTAAAAATAACCCATCGGCAGGGCTACTTTTCCAAAACCGCCAATAAAAAATAACCGTTATTCCTTCCAGCCCCACGGAGCCGCCGGGGCCGCGATCTCTTTTTTCAGGTCAAATTTTACGGTGAAAAGGCGGTCGCTGCCCAACCGCCGCAGATTATACGAATAATATTCGCCGGGCACGACCTCGATCCACCAAATATTCGCCGCCGCCGTTGGGGCGTTGCCGGCCGGAGCCGCGACGACCTTAACCGTTTCCTCATCTGCCGGAAAAAATTGCCGCGTCGCCATTCCGGTATTGGTCGATAAACCGCCGTACATCGTCACCTTATCCGGTTTTCCGTCTTTATGCCGGTGATCGTGCTTTAGCTCGATTCGGTTACCTTTCCTTGTCAAAACCCAAGTCCGCGAACGGTCGTCGCCGACAAAGAACGGTATGCGTATTCGGTCTTTCTCGCACGACCGTATATGCATTACCAAAGCTTTGTTCGCAAAATCCGGGCTGTTCGAAGTGTCAGCGTCTATCTTTCCCACGAACGCCTTGCCGCAAAGCGATTCAAGCTGTTTCCAGAAAATAGCGCCCGCCGGTTCGGTCTGCGCGAAAGCATGCCCGGCGGATAGAGAGAAAATGAAAAATAATACGAGTCTTTGAAGCATAAACCTAATTACTTTACCACTTTGCGATATTTACCCAATGTCTCACTTGTCCCATGTCCCACTGTCCCAGAACTTTTTCGCAACAGGTTTTTCAAATTTGAAAGATCATTCTCTTTTTCGCGAAAGCTATCGCCTCGCAATTATATATTTCGTGCTATCGATAGTCAAGAATTTTATCTATGCAACGCGGCTTCTCACTCGATATTCAATATGGCAAAATCTCTACCTTCTGAATCTGCCCGTTTTTAACTCTAATTACCCATATTGCACCGTATTCTGAATCGTCGAGATTTTTGAACAGTTCTTTTTTAGTCATCAAATTTGCCAGGCCCGGAATCGTATTCGAATGCCCCGCGACCACAAACCGCTTTGTTTTGCTCTGCATCATCTCGTCAAAAAGCTTCTGCGGATTCTTCGCGTCGTAGATCTGCACCTGCTTTTTCCGCTTACCCGCAAACGGCGCCAGCGTATCCCGCGTACGCTTAAAATCGGTCGAATAAAAAGCCCCGGGCTTATACTCCCCGATTGTCTTCACCAGCCGCAAAGCCCGCTCCCGCCCCGCCGCCGAAAGCTCCGGATCAGCACTAGCCGCATCCGCCTTTTCAGCATGGCGGACAAGCAAGATCGTCTTTTTATTTTGAGCAATGACGTCAGAATTTGCTAATGACAGCAAAAATAAAATTAAGGCGGCAATTTGAAGTCTTTTCATAAGAGCAGTTTACAGTGACAGGTCGCGCAGTATAAAGAATGCAAGCTTCAGGCGATCATTTTCCGGCATCACACGTATTTTGGATTCATAAAAGATTTCTAAGTGTTCATGAACATCAGCCGGTTCCATTACAGTCGCGGATTCACCGGCTGGATATGTTTTGACCCTTTTAGCAATGCGTTTATGAACAATTCCTTTGTCTAATTGTGAGGCTTGCCGATCGACCTCATACTCGCCTTTGAAGCGATACATTATGTCTCCTAACGGACCCTTGACCTTTGCAAAAACCAGACGGCTTACTGTGTTTTCGTTTAATACGCGATCTACATGGTCTTGAAATTTACCTGGAATTTTACAACATTCTCTAATTGTTTCTTCATCTTCGGAAATTTCATTGCTCCAACTTTCATTCTCGAAAAATTTAGGAAACCAAAGGCGCTTACCCGGTTCAGCGGGATGATGTATGTAGGAAAGTTGTAAACCATTAAATGTACGTCCAAAACAGCTTGCTGCGTCAGACATTACTCTAAAGGCTACATCGTCTTCTACGTCTATGTAACCTTTCTCGATATAAGTTTTAGGGTTCATTTCAGCATCCATGTCCCAAGGAAAAAAATTACTTGACGAGTTTTTAGCTGACTTTATAGTAAAAACGATTTTATCTATCTCGCTATTGATTTCATCAACATCTTTTGTGACGTCAACACGAAGTATTATGTGTCCGGTTGCATTGATAATATCCGCTTCCCGTAATCTATCGCCTTCGATCTGACTTTTGTGAAAACCTTCATCGACTTCAATATGAATCCCAAGTTGAGGAAAATACATGTCGGTAAGAGCCCGGGCATCGCCACGACTTACAAATTGTTGGGTGATAAATTTGATGGTCGTGTCGCCAAGAAGATTCCAGATTCTATTTACAACATAATGCTCGTGTCGTTTTTTCTGTGCTTTGGCTAATTGGCGGGTGATAAAGTCAAGTTTAATCATTCTTAGTTTCTAAGAAACATTCATTAACATGGACTTTCAGTTACTTCCAATCGAATTCAGCATACAGTCTTAAACGCCTCTCAAATACTAAACTCGTTAAGATTCAGAACATTAACTGACGAATCGATATTTTGAAAGTCGCCGTAGTCGTTCGTAATTAGATCCGCATCGATATATTTGGCGGAAGCGAGAATTACGGCGTCGGGAAGCTTTATCTTTTTAGTTTTGGTTTTTACGGTAAATTATTGTCTGGTCTGCGACTTCACGATTGATCTCAATAATTTTTAGGCTATCAAAAGTTTTGTCTAAAATATCTTTTTGGGTGATATCCTGAAAATCATAAGCGTAAACTTCCATGTAAGAAATAATCGAAACATAAAGGTCGTCATATCTTAACCGCAACTTTCCAAGATCGATCATCCCTTTGGAGAGAAAAATCATTAAATTGCTATCTAGGATTGCCTTATTCCCACTCATCCCTTAGTTTCCTTTGCCATTCAACGGGATCATCAATACCCGGGAAAATATCTTTTTCCGCAAGTTTCTTTAAAGCAGCGAAAAGCCTTTCTTTTTTTGTTTCCGGCGTGTCGTGCGGCTCTTCATCCAGAATGGTGAGCAGAGCCCGGCGGCGTTCCGGCAAACTGATTTCGGTCAGCAGCTCGACCTTTCCGGTTTTATCTACTATTGCTTCTACCGTCTGCATAATTCCGATTATTTTATCACAAAATTACTCTAAATAAACATCTTTCCAGGATTCAGGATGCCGTTCGGGTCGAAGACTCTTTTGACGGCTTTCATTATTTCGAGGGCCGGTTTATCGATGGCGTAGTCCGTATACTGAGCTTTGACTTAAGATGGTGCCGCTAATCATATGCCTGACTGCGGTGCCGAACTGCAACTATATCGACACCCTTTGCACCGTCATCTATCGAATACACGACTCGATAGTCGCCGATCCGGATTCGCCAAAGATCTTCAGAACCGCGCAGTTTCTTACAGCCGGACGGCCGCGGCTCACTGGCGAGCAATTCAATTTTTGTAAATATTCGTAAAATGTGAGAATTGGATAAAGCCTCCAATTCCTTTCGCGCGGCGCGGGCAAATGTTATCGAATATTCAGACACGAAGCTTGCCCTTAGCCATCAACTTTTCTTTAACAGATTCAAGCGATTCGCGAGGCTCGCTCTGCCGCCTCTTTGCGGTCAGGACATCATAAAAATCTTCCCAAATCTCTCCGTATTTTTTGAGATCGATCATTACGGCTACCCGTTTGCCGTCTTCGTTCGTTACATAATTGATACCTTGCATAAAGGGGATTTTAACACTATTTGTAAACTAAACAAACATTTTCCCCGGATTCAATATGCCGTTCGGGTCGAAGACCCTTTTGATGGCTTTCATTATTTCGAGGGTCGGTTTATCGATGGCGTAGTCCATGTATTGGGCTTTTACGTAGCCGATGCCGTGTTCGCCGGAGATGGTGCCGCCCAGTTCGACGGAGAGCTGAAACGTTTCTGAAACGCATTTGCGGGCACGCTCTATCTCTTCGGGATTGTCGCGATCGACGACGAAATTTACGTGGATGTTGCCGTCGCCGGCGTGGCCGAAATTGGCGACGAAGGTGTTGTGCTTTTTGCCGATCTGCTCAATGCGGGCGACCAGCTCGGGGACTTTAGAACGCGGGACAACGACATCTTCATTAATCTTGAGCGTGCCGTATTTCATCAGGCTGGGCGAGATCGCGCGGCGAACGTCCCAGAGTTTGTCTTCTTCCTCTTTATTTTTGGCCCGCAGAATGTCGAAGCCGCCGTTTTCGGCCATGATGCGTTCGATCGTTTGTGCATTTTTCTCGACTTCTTCGCGTGAGCCATCGACGGCGACCAGTAAGATTGCTTCAGCGTCTTTGGAAAGACCGAACGCAAAATTTTCCTCGACGGCGGCGACGCAGAATTTGTCGATCACTTCCATCGCCATCGGCAGCAAGCCTTCGGGCGTGAATTTAGTCAGCACTCTGCAGGCGGCTTCCATCGAGTGAAAGTTTGCACGAACGGTCGATGTCGCTTCCGGCGTCGGCAGCAGTTTCAGCGTCGCTTCAGTGATTATTCCAAGCATTCCTTCGGAGCCGCACATCAATCCGGTCAGATCGAAACCGACGACATTTTTTACCGTCTTACCGCCGGTGCGGATAACCTCGCCCGTCGCCGTCACCACTTCTAAACCGAGCACATAATGTTTCGTCACGCCATACTTCGGAGTCCGCATACCGCCGGCGTTTTCGGCAATGTTGCCGCCGATAAAAGAGTCTTTGTAAGACGCAGGATCGGGAGGGAAAATAAGACCGTATTTTTCGACCTCCTGCTGCAGTTCGAATGTCGTCAGCCCCGGCTGGCAAACGGCGTAAAGATCGTCGGCGCTAATCTCGATGATCTTTTTCATCCGGTCGGTACCGATAACAATGCCGCCCTCAACCGGAACCGCTCCACCCGTATAACCAACGCCGCCGCCGCGTGCCGTCACCGGAAACAGATGCTCATTCGCCAGCTTCATTATTGCGACGATCTGCGCGGTCGATTCGGGAAAAACGACGGCCTCGGGCGGAAACTTTTCCTTCACAGCGTCAGCACCGTAAGGCTCGATCTTTTCGGGATCGACAATAACGTTTTCGGTCCCTACAATTTTTTGTAGTTCTGCAATGACTTCCGGCTTTGACGCATTCGTTATAGCCCGGCCTTTTGAATTGAAATGGATTGATTGGAACATGATTTCTGTATTTCGATGTTAACAAAAATACCAAAAACACGGTATATCTGCTAAACTCTCAAAAATCGCAAGCATTCAACCGGTTTCTCCATTCCAAAACAAAAGGAAATTACGCAATGGCCGAACAAGATAACGACCGAATTCCGACCGACGATTACGAAAGCGAATTGACGACCGACCTTGATGACGATACGCCCGATAAGCCTAAAGGCATGGCGCTGCATACTAAGATTCTGATTGGGCTGCTGCTCGGTGTACTAGGCGGTTTGGCGGTCAATTGGACGCTTGGCGGTACGCATCCGAATGTTGTCTGGTTTGTTACGAACATCACACAGCCGGTTGGAACGGTGTTCTTGAACTTGTTGCTGATGATCGTCGTGCCGCTTGTTTTCGCGTCTCTGGTCGTCGGTGTGGCGGGAATTGGCGATATTCGGAAGCTTGGGCGGATTGGGCTTAAATCCTTTGCCTATTGTTTGATTATTTCGGCGATTTCAGTGGTTATTGGCCTCAGCCTTGCAAATACAATCAGGCCGGGCGAGCGAATCGCTCCTGATATTGCCGCTCAACTCAAAGAGAAATTCAGCACCGGAGCAACTTCGGCGACCGAGGCCCAGAAAAAGGCTGCTGAATCGGCAAAGTCGGATTCGGCTTTGATGCAGGCGGTGAAGACAATAGTGCCGAGCAACGTTTTTAATTCGATCTCCGGCACGAGCCCCAACATGCTGCATATAATGTTCTTCGCCTTGATCGTTGGTATCGCGATCACACTGATGCCAGCCCCGGTTTCGGCGCCGTTTGTCGGGTTAATGGAATCCGTCTTTGCGATCACGACGAAAATCATCGATATCATAATGAAGTTTGCACCATATGCGGTTGCGTGCCTACTGTTTAACAACATCGCTCAATTTGGGCTGGATCTGCTGCAGTCTCTGTTTTGGTTCGTAATGACAGTTCTGCTTGGACTTTCCATTCACTTTTTTGGCGTATATTCCCTTTCAGTCTGGTTTTTATCGAAGATCAACCCGATAGATTTTTTCCGACGCGTCCGTACGGTAATCGTTACGGCTTTTTCGACATCTTCGTCGAATGCAACCTTGCCGACCGCTCTGCGTGTGTCTGAAGAAAACCTCGGTGTTCCGAAAGAAATTAACAGCTTCGTGTTAACGGTCGGTGCAACCGCCAATCAAAATGGCACCGCACTTTATGAAGGCGTGACCGTACTGTTTCTGGCACAGCTTGCCGGCGTCGATCTGGATTTCAGCACACAGCTTATGGTCGTTTACCTCGCGATTCTCGGCGGCATTGGCACCGCGGGCGTTCCGTCGGGATCCATACCGTTTATTATCGGGATTCTTGCGATGATCGGGATCGATCCGGCTTTAATCGCTATAATTTTAGGCGTCGATAGAATTCTGGATATGTGCCGCACCACGCTTAATGTCGTGGGCGATCTAACGGCGGCGACATTCGTGGCTCGCTCTGAGGGCTACGAGCTGCTGAAAACACCGGAAAATGTTGGTATTGGATAGTTTATGGGTTAAAATGTCTTCATTATGATGCGTAGCGAATTAGTTACAACCTTCAATCCGCAGCCCAAGCGGTTGCGGTTTTCCGTCGATGATTATTATAAGATGATCGATCTCGGGATCCTGGATAATCGCGAAAAGGCGGAAATAATCGACGGAGAACTGATAAAAAAGATGACGATTGGCGACAGACACGCGGCGGCAGTTAATTGGCTGACACGGTTTTTTATTACAAATATTTCCGAAACGATACTTGTGAGTGTCCAAAATCCGCTTCGGCTTGGTGACTACGACGAACCCGAACCCGACATTGTCCTGGCCGATCTGACTAAATACGACGGTAAACGTCATCCTCGTCCCGCCGAAACGATTTTGGTCGTAGAAGTTTCGGATTCAACGTTGAAATTCGACCGCGAAACCAAGATCCCCTTGTACGCCGAGGCTGGAATTCGGGAAGTGTGGATTGTAAATTTGCAGAACAGAATAATTGAAGTTTATCAGCAGCCGAGCGTCGGCATCTATCAATTCACAAAGATATTCCAGTTAGGTGAAACGGTTGAGTCGTCGGTGTTGCCGAAATTGGCTCTTGAGGTCAATTCGGTATTGTCCTAAAATATGTTCCCGATAGGCGACGACAATTCCGACCGGACGATCACGCCGTATGTGAATTATATTTTCATCGGCGTTAATCTGCTTGTCTTTGTGCTGCTTCAAGGTTTTGGCGGGAACGATTCATTCAGCTATGCCTATTCGTTAGTGCCGAAAGAGATTACGGATGGCATCGATATAACGGGTGTTCAGGTCATCCGCGATTCGTTCGGGAATACGGGCGAGGTTCAGCATTATCCTTCTTCGCTTCCGGTTTATTTCAATTTCCTCAGCTCGATGTTCATGCACGGCGACTTCACGCATATTTTCGGCAATATGCTGTTTTTGTGGGTGTTCGGCGATAACTTGGAAAATCTGCTGGGACATGTGAGGTTTGCGGCGTTTTATATCGTGTGCGGGATCGCCGCAGCACTTGCGCAGATCGTAATGGATACCGATTCGATCATTCCGATGCTCGGTGCATCCGGCGCGATTTCCGGCGTGCTCGGCGGTTACATATTGCTATTCCCGAAACGAGAAGTGCGGGCGCTTATATTTAGTTTCCTTACGACCGTACCGGCCTTCATAGCGATCGGTATTTGGATCGGCTACCAATTGATTGTCGGCTATTTGACTCCGGCCGGGAACGGCGGCGTGGCATATGCGGCTCATATCGGCGGATTCATCGCGGGTGTAGCTCTTATTAAAGTCTTTGCGTTAGGACGAAAGGTCTAACCGCCATGCTTGCCTGCCGAATCTGCCAAAACGCGGTAAATAACCGCATTCATTCGGTCCGCGAAATGATGTTCGGAACGCGCGAGGCATTCGAGTATCTCGAATGCTCCAAATGCGGAACGCTTCAGATCGTGG
>JANMSP010000482.1:0-1858 GCA_031389475.1 Pyrinomonadaceae bacterium | reverse complement strand
CGGAGATCGAGGGCCTGATCGGGTTCTTCGTCAATACGCTGGTGCTGCGCACCGATCTTTCGGGTGCTCCGGGCTTCCGCGAGCTGCTCGGTCAGGTGCGCCAGGTGACGCTCGAGGCCTACGCGCACCAGGACCTGCCGTTCGAGCGCTTGGTCGAGGAGCTCCGGGTGGAGCGCTCCTTGAGCTACGCGCCGCTGTTCCAGGTGATGCTGGCGCTGCAGAACGCGCCTGGCACGGAGCGGGCTTTCCTGGCGCGGGCAGGCGAGATGGAGCGGTCCGATGTGGGTTTGGCCAAGTTCGACCTGACCCTGAGGGTAGAGGAGACCGGGGCCGGTCTGCGGCTCGGCCTGGAATACAGCAGGGACCTGTTCGACGGGGTCACGGTGGAGCGTCTGCTGCGTCAATACGAGCGTCTGCTCGGAGCGATCGTGGCCTCGCCCGGGCTGAGCGTCTGGGAGGTCCCGGTGCTCGGCGAGGCCGAGCGGCACCAGCTGCGGGCAGAGTGGAACGACACGGCGCGTGCCGATCTGCCCGGGGAGCTGTGCCTCCACCAGCTCGTCGAGCAGCAGGTGGCGCGCACGCCCGAGGCCGTGGCGGTCGTCTTCGCGGAGGAGCTCTGGAGCTATGGCGAGCTGAACCGGCAGGCGAACCGGCTGGCCCGCCGCCTGCGGCGATTGGGCGTCGGCCCCGAGGTCCGGGTCGGATTGCTCCTCGAGCGCTCGCTGGAGATGGTGGCCGGGATGCTGGGCATCCTCAAGGCGGGAGGCGCCTACGTGCCGCTGGACCCGTCCTACCCGGCCGACCGGCTGGCCTTCATGGTCGAGGACGCGGGAGTCGAGATCCTGCTGACCCAGGAGAGACTCTCTGAAGCAGTGCCGGTTGCGGGGCTTCACGTGCTCCGGCTCGATGCGGCCGAAGAAACGGCCGAAGAAACGGCCGAAGAGCAGCCCGCCGGGAACCTGCCTGCTCTGGCCGGGCCGGGCGACGCGGCCTACGTGATCTACACCTCGGGCTCGACGGGCCGACCCAAGGGGGTGGTGGTGCCCCACCGCGGCGCCTGCAACCGCCTGCTCTGGACGCAGGAGCTCGACCGGCTCACCAGCGCGGACGCGGTGCTGCAGAAAGCCTCCATCGGCTTCGACTTCTCGGTCTGGGAATGCTTCGCTTCGCTGATCGCCGGCGGGCGCCTGGTGCTGGCGCGTCCTCAGTCGCAGGGAGATCCGGCCTACCTGGCCGAGGTGATCGCGCAGAGCTGCGTCACGTTCGTTCACTTCACCCCGTCGCTGCTCTCGGCCTTCCTGGAGCAGGAAGGGGTCGAGCGGTGCGCCGCGACGCTGCGGCAGGCCTTCTCCGGGGGCGAGGCGCTGTCGCCCGAGCTGAGGGACCGCTTCCTCTCCCGTTTCGGCGTCCCCCTCGACAACCAGTACGGTCCTACCGAAGCGTCGATCGATGCGACGCGGGCCTCCTGCGAGCCCGCCGCGCCGCGGGTGCCGGCCGGCCGGCCGATCTTCAATACGCAGACCTACCTGGTCGACCGCGCCTTCTCTCTGGTTCCGGCCGGTGTCGCGGGTGAGCTGCTGATCGGCGGTGTGGGTCTGGCGCAGGGCTATCTCGACCGGCCGGAGCTGACCGCGGAGCGCTTCGTGCCCGACCCCTTGGGAGGTGAGGCAGGTGCCCGGGTGTATCGGACGGGCGACCGGTTCCGCTGGCTGCCGGCCGGCCAGCTCGAGTTCCTGGGACGGCTGGATCACCAGGTCAAGCTGCGCGGCTTCCGCATCGAGCTGGGGGAGATCGAGGCGGTGCTCACGGAGCATAAGGAGGTGAAGGAAGCGGCGGTGGTGGTGACGGAGGACCTGCC
>JANMSP010000473.1:0-5997 GCA_031389475.1 Pyrinomonadaceae bacterium | reverse complement strand
CGAACTCGAAGCGGTGCTTGAAAAGATAAAAGAGACGATTCAGGAGAAACTGAAGGAAAACGAAGTGCCGTTCGTTCAGGTCGAAGGCCGGGTAAAGCGGCTCTACTCGCTCTGGAAGAAACTCAAGAAGCAAAAGCTCGTGATAGAGCAGGTTTATGATCTGATTGCCGCACGCATCATTACCGCCAACGATAAGAAGTACTGCTATCTCACGCTGAGCGTTATTCACGACATTTGGACTCCCGTTCCCGAACGATTCAAGGACTGGATCGCGATCCCTCGTGACAACCTATACCAGTCGCTTCATACGTCCGTCATCGGCGATGGCGGACAGGCTTTTGAAGTTCAGATCCGAACCGAGGAAATGCACCGCGTGGCCGAAGAAGGAGTCGCGGCGCATTGGCGGTATAAGGAAAGCAAGCTCGGAGCAAAAAACGACGAAAATCTTGACGAGTTGCGAAGGACGGTCGAAAAACTACTGCTGCCGCTGGTCGAAAATACGGAAGACGGCGGAGATTCAGAGGATTTCATCGAATCGTTAAAACTAGACCTTTTCCCGAAGGACGTTTACGCATTCACACCGCTCGGCAAAGTTATCCAATTGCCGCGCGGTTCGACACCTCTCGATTTCGCTTACGCCATCCATTCCGAGGTCGGCGACACGTGCACCGGTGCAAAAATAAACAGCCGCATTGTACCGCTTAAAACTGAAATTCAGAACGGCGACGTATTGGAGATATTGACGACCGCGAACTCGAAACCGTCGCGCGACTGGCTGAATTATGTCGTCACATCGAAGGCCCGAAATAGAATCAGGCATTTTATCTCCGACCAGCAGCGTGCCGAATCCATCGACATTGGCCGCAAGCTTTTGGAAAAGGAGATTGACAGATTCCGGGTGTCGCCTAAAAAGTTAATAAATAATGACACGGAGATGAAGCGGATCGCCAACGAATATGGATTGGGCAGGCCGGAAGACCTGCTGGCCTCTATCGGCTACGGCAAAACTCTGCCGAGAAACGTGATCTCGAAATTCCTCGGGGCCGAAAAATTTGCCGAACTTGATCCTGAAAAACGTAAGGAAACCCGCATCGAAAGCGGCATGAAAGCCGTCAAAAAGTTTATTGGCCTAGGCGAGGACGCGATAATCGTCAAAGGCGTCGATAACCTGCTGACGACACGCGGGCGCTGCTGCAATCCCCTTAGAGGCGAGGACATTATCGGTTATATCTCGCTTGGGAAAGGGATAGTCGTCCACAATAAACGGTGCAAGAATGTTGCCCAGTTGATGATAAATAAGGACCGCATCGTCGATGTGGAATGGGCAATGTCCGAGAAGAGCGAAATTCAGTCTGTCCGCATTCTGGTCACCACTGAAAACCGCACCGGAATGCTCGCCGGTATTACGAACGCCATCGCCGAGATTAAAACCGGCATCCGCAACGCTACCGCAAACGTTTCCCGGGATGATAGGGGCCTGATCGAAGTGACCGTCGAAGTATTCGATAAAAAACACCTCGACCGCGTCGTAACCGCCATTGAGCAGGTGCCGGGCATCATCGACGTCGAGAGAATGAACGCGTAATACAATTGAAAATGGAAAATTGATAATGGAAAATGTAGGCAATGGAAAATTGACATTTGAAAATTAAAAATGAAGAATCAGAGCTTTCCGGCTTCATTTTCCATTATCAATTTTCCATTTTCAACTGCCTCTCCTTTCTTTTTAAGCTCAAATTTGTTAACATTCGCCTTTTGCTTGATTAATCGTTAAGTCAGCATTTGTACATAATGAACGAAGTAATTTCAACCGAAGCAGCGCCCGGAGCGATCGGGCCATATTCGCAGGCGATCAAATCGGGGAACATGATATTTTGCTCCGGCCAGATTCCTATCGATCCGGCGACGGGCGAATTCGTTGCCGGCGATGTCGCCGAGCAGACCGAGCAAGTGTTAAAAAATTTGACGGAAGTTTTGAAGGCCGCCGGTTCTGACTTGAACGGCGTGGTGAAAACGACCGTTTTTCTCGCCGATATGGGTGATTTTACGGCTATGAACGAAGTTTACGGTAGATATTTTGACGAGAATAAACCGGCGAGAGCTACGGTGCAGGCAGCGCGTTTGCCGAGAGATGCGAGAGTCGAGATCGATTGTATCGCGGTAACGTAAACGCCGCTGAATAGAACGCGAACATCCTTGTCCGCAACTTCGTTTTGGTGGCGTCACAAAAAAGCCAAACACCGAATAAATTCAGTGTTTGGCAACCAAACTAGATAGTTGTTTATTAAATAAGACTACGCCGCTTTGACAACTTTGCCAGATTTTATACAGCGTGTGCAGGCCTTTATCCGCCCGTTTCCGCCGGCCGGAAGCTGAACCCGGACCTGCTGCAAATTCGGATTGAACCGCCGCCGCGTTTTGTTGTTAGCATGTGAAACATTGTTTCCAAATTGCGGGCCTTTGCCGCATAAATCGCATCGTTTAGCCATAAATAATTGCCTCCAGTAAATAAGTGAGGTGGAATAAGAGAGTTAACAAAAACTCAAAAATAGATTTTATATCAAATTAGGACCGGTAAAGTCAAGCAATGATAGATATCGATAATTTCAAAGGAGTAACAGCCACAGTGCAAATTTTTAAATCCAGACTTCTTCCCTTAGCTCTATTCGCGGCAATTGCCGTCGTTCTAGGAGCTTGTGGCGGAACATCATCCAACACATCCACCGGTGCGAACGGTGTGGATCCGAACGATACGGCGGCGACCGTTAACGGCACTGCCATAAAGATGGAAGAGGTCGAACGTGCAGTGAAACAGCAAGCCCAGGGACAGGATGGTAAACTTTCTCAACTCGAACTGGCCGGTGCCCGTCTTCAGGTTCTCCAGCAGTTGATCGAACAGGAGGTAATGTACCAGAAGGCCGAAAAAGAAGGTTCGTTGCCGACCGATGAGGAAGTTACTGCCGAATTTAACAAACGCAAGACTTCGAGCGGGCTTTCCTCCGAACAGTTTACCGCGAAAATGACGGAGATCGGTGAAACTGAGGCGTCGGCCCGCCTTATGATCAAGAAAGGTTTGGCAATTCAGAAATTGAACGAAAAGATCACCGGCAAGATCGAACCGCCGAAAGACAGCGAGATCGAAGCATTTTTTAACGGCAACAAGGCCGCGTTTAAAAACAAGCGCGGTGCTCAGCTCGGTGCGATCGTGATCGATCCGCGCGATCTTGGCGAGGGCGACACGACAAAAAACGACATCGAAGCACAGACCAAGGCTAAAGAAGTAGGCCAGCGTTTGGTGCAGGGTGCCGATTTTGCTACGGTGGCCCGCGAGAGCAGCGAAGATCAAGACACTAAGTTTAAGGGCGGCGACTGGCGATACTTTACCGAGGAGGAAATGAAGCAGGCTTTTCCGCCAGGAGTTGCTCAGTCCATCATGACCGAACTCCAACCCGGACAAATATTTCGGTCGCTTATTCCTTTCGAGGGACGTTATTTGATCCTGAAACTCCAGCGTAAGCAGGAAACTGACGAAGATCGTACGCTTGAAACTCCGGGCGTTCGACAGGAGATCACCGATTTTCTCATCAATTCGCGCAAGCAGATCCTCGCGGCATCGTATCAGGCGACAGTTATGAACGAAGCCAAGATCGAAAATTACCTGGCGAAAAAGGTTGTCGAAAACCCGAATGAATTAAGTGGCGCGCGGCCGGCCGGGGCAATCACACCAGAACCTGCAGCTACTCCGTCACCAGCCGCGGTTAATACAAATACGGCGGTTAACACGAATACTCCCGCGAATAAACCGGCGGCGGCAAAACCTGCGGCAAACAGTCCGGCGAATACCAACGCGGGCAGATAGTTTTATGGCAGAAGCCTGACCATCAGGGAGGGTTTTCTTACACATGGAGCGAAAGCCCTTCCTAACGGTCAGGCTTCTGCCCACGGAACTCAAGTAGCCGGCACTACACGCCGGCTACTCTTTTTTATGCTATTCAGACTTTCAGATACATGGAAATCCTACGGCGGCACCGAAATTCTCAAGGGCGTGTCGTTTCAGGTCAATCCGAACGAAAAGGTCGGCCTCGTCGGTCGCAACGGCGCCGGCAAGACGACTGTTTTTCGCCTTATTACCGGAGCGGAAGCCGCTGATACCGGTGAGGTGATCAAAATCAACGGCCTCAAATTGGGGCTGCTCGATCAGCATGTCGATTTCGAACAGGGCGAAACCGTTCACACGGCCGCCCTTTCGGCATTCAAAGAAATCCACGACATCGAGGCCGCAATGCGTTCCCTCGAAAAGACGATGGAAACGGACCACTCCGAGGAAGTGCTGCACAAGTACGCCGATCTTCAATCCGCATTCGAGCATGCCGACGGTTTCACTTATGCCGCTCGTGCCGAATCCGTACTTCTTGGCCTTGGCTTTCCAACGGAAACCTGGAATCTAGATACGAAAACTCTTTCCGGCGGCCAGAAAAATCGGCTCGGAATGGCGAGGCTGCTGCTTTCTTCGGCTGATATTCTCTTACTGGACGAGCCGACTAATCACCTCGATGTGGATGCCGTCGAATGGCTCGAAGATTTCCTGAAGGAATACGATAAAACCTACGTAGTCATCAGCCATGACCGCTATTTTCTCGACCGCGTGACCAACCGCATCGTCGAGATCGACCGCGGCCTCGCCGTCACCTACAAAGGCAATTATTCGCAATACCTGACCGAACGCGAACTCCGCCGCGAGCAGCAGCTTCGCGAATACGAAAATCAGCAGCAGTTAATAAATAAAACGCAGGAGTTCATCCGCCGTAATCTTGAGGGCCAAAAGACGAAACAAGCGAAATCGCGCCGCACTCTGCTTGCCAGAATGGACCGTATCGAAGCCGTTACCAGCGAAAAATCCGGCGGCAACTTTGGCTTGAAACAGGTGGAACGCACCGGCAACAACGTGCTGACCATCGAAGACCTGACCATCGGCTACGACAAAAAAGTCCTTGCCCAAAAGCTCAACTTCTCGCTTCATCGCGGCGATGCTCTCGGCATTATCGGCGGTAACGGAACGGGAAAAACCACGCTGCTGAAAACGATCCTCGGCAGCATCCGCGAGCTCGATGGCAAAATGCATTGGGGTACGAAAACGAATATCGGCTACTATTCGCAAAACCTCGAAGACCTCGAACCGCGAAACGAAGTGATCCAGGAACTTCGCCGCGTAGCTCCGACAGCCGATAACGGAACTCTGCGCGGCTTTCTGGCGAAATTTCTGTTCTCCGGCGAAGACGTTTTCAAAAATGTCTCGACGCTTTCCGGCGGCGAAAAGGGAAGGCTGGCGCTCGCGAAATTGATCTATTCGCAGAAAAATGTGCTCGTGCTCGACGAGCCGACCAATCACCTCGACATCCCATCGCGCGAATCGCTTGAAAACGCCCTCGAAGAATACGACGGCACGATCATCACCGTCAGCCACGACCGCTTCTTCCTCGATAAGATCGCCAACCAGATGCTCTCCTTCGAAAACGACGGCAGCGTCGTCAGCTTCGACGGCAACTACACCGATTTCCACGACTGGAAACTAAGCGGCAAAGAATCCGCGATGTCCAGCAAACCACGAATCTCCGCCCCGGTCGGGTCAGAACCGCGAGCGTCAGCGACCGGGGCTTCTTCTTCTCTCAGCAAAAACCAACGCGAAAAAATTGAAAAACGCATCGCCGAAATAGAATCCGAAATCGCCAAGCTCGAAGTGGAAGTCGCCAGCCTCTCCTCCGAAATGTCTTCCCCCGAAATAGTTGCGGACTACACAAAGCTCCAAAAAGTAACCAAGAAATTCCGCGAAAAGGAAAAGTTTATTCAAAAACTCTACGACGAGTGGGAATCCGTTGCCGGAGATTTAAAATAGAAATCAAAGGTTTAATAGGTTATTCTAATTCAGGAAAAACAAAATTTTAGCGGAAATGTGAGAAGAAGCGCAATGAAGAAAATCTTGATCGTAGCTGCTTTATT
>JANMSP010000439.1:0-3261 GCA_031389475.1 Pyrinomonadaceae bacterium | reverse complement strand
CCCACCCTTCCGCGCGAAATTCGTGCTAAAATTCCGTCAATCTCATTGCGGTGACTCGAATATAAAATTCTTTTGCCGGGAAAGTCCTTTGATTTCGTATAGTTAGTTATTAGAAAGTTATTTGAGCTTGTATGTCATTGGGAACAAACGGCTTCAAGCAGGTGAGTTTTTTCTCGACGGCTGTCCGCCGCCGATTCCGAGCGAAACACTCTCTGGTTTCAACCCCTGGACGGAGCTTTGCCTTACCTCAAAGCCGAATAAGGCCAAGGCCGACTCGCCGAAAATTCCGCCCTAACGCTTTCCCCCGACTGCAGCCATTTCACCGTTCTAAAAGGCTCCCGGATGCACGGCGCCGTACGATTTACAGGCCTGAAATAAATACCCGCGATGAAGAAAATCACCCCTAAAACTTTTGATGTGATAAAATAGACGCAGGAAATGTCCCTTAAAACTACGCAAACAATCTCTCAGTTTGGTTTTCAATTCATCATCATTGTATTGATTAGTACCATTGTATGGGTACTTACTTCGATGACACTGCTGTCATTGCCTGCTATTTTGACTGGAGGCGGGTTTTTGATCCCAAATTCTCCTTTTTTCGAGTCCGCGACTTGGGGTTTGGTGGCTGGTATAGCTCATGGTTTACTTGCTGCCATAATGATTTTTTGGTATAAACCATCCTCATGGATCGGCACCAGTGTATCAAGCATTTTGGCAACGGAAATCTTAATCGCTGTCGGATTCATCGTGGGGTTTGTAATAAATTATCTCGACCGGCCAGTTCAACCCAATGGGCCTCGAATAGCACTGACTTACGAGAATTTTTATGTATTAATTGTCACGTTTGTCTTTTGGTTCGTAATTTTGTCAGTTGTCCTTTTAATACCATCCATTGTTATCGGCTTAGCCGATAAGCCCTTTGTGAGTAATTCAAACTTGAAATGATGGATTTTTTTTCTTCCTAAAGTAAAAATCAACTTAACGTTCTTGACAGTTGTTCAAAGCAATCATATAGTCGCTGCTAAATAGGCAGTATTTATTCCGTCCCGAAATTCAAAGGAAAACTATATGATCACTCTTTCACGGATCATTCGCGCTCTTTCCGTTTCTTTTCTGACTATCTTTTGTCTCCTCGACACCTCATTTGGCCAATCGGCTCCTGTTTATGAAATTCAGGATCTTTCTCCCGGCACTGTTTCCAATCCAAATCTGTCCTTTTATTGCAAATTGGACCAATACGAAGCTGACGCCTGAGCAGACTTAGCCCGAAAAAGCGCGACAGGCTCTGTGTTTAGAGATATAATTTCAAAGAACCAGTTTAATTTCGGATCCTTTATTTTAGCGAGATGATCAAAATGTTTTCTTCCAGATTGTTGTTAGCTCCTTTTTTTGCGCTCGCTATCTCAACCGCGGCGCAAACTCCGCAGCCGTCGGCGACTCCGCCATCAGATGACGAAACGGTCAGGATCACCACTTCGTTGATCCAGCTCGACGTCGTAGTTACCGATAAAAACGGAAATCAGGTTACTGGCCTCAAGCCCGAGGATTTTACCGTTTATCAGGACGGCAAGCCTCAGGTTATCACCAATCTTTCCTACATCGATTCCGTCAAGGCGGAAAAAACCGAGTTAAGAAGCCCGAAACGCGATAAAAATGTACCGCCGCCGCCCTCGAATGTGCGTTCCGGCCGCGGGCGTGTGGTGACGTTTGTGCTGGACGACGGTAATTGCCTGGCAACGCTCGAAGGCACTGCATCCATTCGGGACGCGATGCGAAAGTTCGTTAAAGAGCAGATGCTGCCCGATGACCGGGTCGCGATTTACCGGACAACTGGCGGGACGAGCCTGGTGCAAATGTATACGTCAAATCGCGAAGTGCTAAACCGAAAGATCGAAAAGATTAGTCTTCTCAGATCGGGAGGCTGCGGCAGCGCTTTCGACGCTATGCGGGACAAATCGACGCTAAAGGCCACCGGTTCCGGAGCAGAATCATTCGAAAGCGCTTCGGACAAAGAGTTTAGGACAGACAACGAAGACCGTGAACGCGATAATCAGGTTATCGGCACGATCGGCGTCATGGGATTTGTCGTTGACCGTTTAAAAAACGTTCCTCAGCGAAAGATCGTTTTCCTGCTTTCCGAAGGGCTGATCACGAAATTCGATTCGCGCTCCTTTGATGCCTTACGTGAGTTGGCCGACAAAGCCAGCCGGGCTTCGGTCGTGATCAACACGATGAGCTCTAAAGGCCTGACGATTCCCGGTATGCTCTCCGCCCAGGACGAAGTGCTGCCGGGAATTATCAGGGGTACCGATCAGACATACGAGGCGACGCAGGGCCGCGTTGACGAAGAAGCCGCCCTTAATCAGGGATTATCGTACCTCGCGTACGCGACCGGCGGAAAATTCGTTAAAAACAAGAACTTTCTCGACGGCGAGATCAGGAAAATACTTGATGCCGAATTGGGATATTATCTCGTCGGTTACGAGCCGGTTGATGAAACTTTTAAAGGAAAAGATTTTCACCGGATCGAGATCAAGGTCAACCGGCCGGATGTATCGGTATCTTCTCGCAAAGGTTTTTACGGGCGCACGGACAAGGAGTCGCAGCCAGTGTATAAATCGGCGGACAGCCCGATGTATCAAGCCATCGCTTCGCCGTTCGCCGAAAACGGCATCGATATCCGAATGTCGGCGCTCGTCGGAAATAGCCCGGCCACGGGCAGCTATGTCCGGGCATTGTTTCACATAAAAGGCTCCGATATTTCGCTGAGTGATGAAGGGAATGGGAACAAAAAAGCAATGCTTGACGTGGTTGCGGTCGCACTCGACGAAAAAGGTATGGTTGTCGAGGAATTCAACCGGACCTACCCGATCAAAATCCCAAAACAGGGCGTCGAAACCGTACAACGAAACGGGCTGGATTTTTCCACCGACATTCCATTTAAGAAGCCCGGAACATACACTATACGGTTAGCGGTGCGAGATAATAATTCAAAACGCTTAGGAACGGCGGGCGATTTCGTCCAGATTCCCGACTTCAAGAAAGGCGGATTCTCGATCTCTGAATTGATCACCACCGGGGTCGATAATACCGGAAAACCGGTGCTTCCGAAAAATCGCCCGCCCGGCAGTTCCTTTGCCCCGGTATTCTCTGATTCCATTCCGGCAATACGGCGGCATAAAAAAGGCTCCGTGCTTTCATACGCCTATACCATTTATAATTCCAAAACACCGGACGGCGGCCGCCCCGGACTGACCCGCG
>JANMSP010000429.1:0-5342 GCA_031389475.1 Pyrinomonadaceae bacterium | reverse complement strand
CGTTAAAGTGGAGCATGCCCCATTTCGATCATAAAGGTTCTGTCTGCCATATGGCTTCTTTCAAAAAGCACTGCGCGTTCGGTTTTTGGAAGCAGCCGTTACTTGAACTAAGTGCGTTCCCAGCCGAAAAAATTTCGATGGGAGGTTTCGGGCGAATCGAATCGCTTGACGACCTGCCCGCTGACGAAGTAATTATCAGCCTTATACATCAGGCTGTTAAGTTGAATAAAGACGGCATTAAGATCAAGCGTGCCCCGGCTTCGACGGAAAAGAAGGAATTGATGGTGCCTGAAATTTTAACATCCGCTTTGTCAAAAAACGCGGATGCAAAAATCACATTCGACGGCTTTCCGTATTCGAAAAAGAAGGATTATGTTGAATGGCTGAATGAAGCCAAAACGGAAACGACCCGCGAAAAACGTCTTGCAACGACAATCGAACAGCTTGCCGAGGGCAAGGCACGGAATTGGAAATACGAAAAGTGTTAAGAAAAGGAAAATCATGTTAGGCGTAAAACCATATCTCATTAATAATTCCCGGGGTCGCTAAACAAGTGCCGGGGGTGACATAAATTCGGAGTTTTTGGCTTCCGCGACATTGCCTATTAACATACTTGCGGGAAACAAAACGTAGAAAGCATAACATCGCCGATCAAGGCCGCGATGACGCCGTCGTATGAAGGCAATTAGGAAGGAACACATCGACTGGGAATTTGGGTTTCGCCGGGAGATGAATAATATCAGCAGAACCTGGTGCTCTGTAATCTAAGTTTCGCAATTTTTGTGTCGCGTAGCGACCCCATGAATTTAACCGTGGGTTTCAACCCACGGTAGATGGCGAAATAATTCTCGTCGCGTCAGCGACGACTAATAATAACCCCGGATTCAGTTGCCGCTGACGCGGCAAGATCAATTTTATACTCGTTCCGTGGGTTTAAACCCACGGCTAAATTCAAGCTATCGCTACGCGATACAGTAGAGAAACTCAGATTGAACAAGCACTATAAGAAAGGCGAAAATTTTATGACAGAACCAATTCTCGTGGCAAAAAAAGAAGCAAATGAGTTTCATCTGCTCTGCAATATGGCGAACCGGCACGGCGTTATCACCGGTGCGACCGGAACCGGCAAAACCGTCACACTGCAAAAGATCGCCGAAGGTTTCAGCCAACGCGGCGTTCCCGTGTTTATGGCCGACATAAAGGGCGACCTCACCGGAATTAGCCAGCCCGGCGGTTCGAATGTGAAGATCGCCGAGCGTCTGCAACTGCTCGGAATAGAAAACACAGTGTTTGAGGGCTGTCCGGTTACGCTTTGGGATGTGTTCGGAAAGCAGGGGCATCCGCTGCGGGCGACGGTTTCCGAGATGGGGCCGCTGCTGCTTGCGCGGTTATTGCAGTTGAACGAAACGCAGGAAGGCGTGCTTTCGCTGGCTTTCAAAATAGCGGATGAAAGCGGCCTGCTGCTGCTTGATCTGAAGGATCTGCAGTCGCTGCTGATGCACGTCGGCGAGAACGCGGATGAATTCACACTAAAATACGGCAATGTCTCGAAGGCATCGGTCGGCGCGATCCAGCGCGGACTACTCCAGATCGAGCAGCAGCAAGGCGATCATTTTTTCGGGGAGCCAGCGGTGAATCTAGCGGATTTTATGCAAACTATTGGCGGCCGCGGAGTGCTGAATCTGCTCGCCGCCGATGATCTGATAAATTCGCCGAAGGTTTATTCGACCTTTCTGTTGTGGATACTATCCGAGCTTTTCGAAGAATTGCCGGAAGCGGGCGATCTCGAAAAGCCGAAACTCGTGTTCATTTTCGACGAAGCTCATCTGCTTTTCAACGATGCTCCAGCGGCATTAATCGAAAAGGTCGAGCAGGTCGTCCGGCTGATACGCTCGAAAGGCGTAGGCGTTTATTTCGTCACGCAGAGCCCGGCGGATATTCCCGACAAAGTTCTCGCCCAACTCGGAAACCGCATTCAGCACGCTCTTCGGGCATATACGCCGAAGGAACAGGAAGCTGTTAAGGTCGCTGCCAAGAGCTTCCGCAGCAACCCGGATCTCGATGTCGTCAAAACGATAACCGAGCTTGGCGTCGGCGAAGTGCTGATTTCCCTTCTCGACGAAAAAGGCGTCCCGACAATTGTGGATAGGGCCTTTGTCGTCCCGCCGGTCAGCCAGATCGGGCCGGTCACGCCGGAAGCTCGGACGCAACTAATAAATTCCTCACTCGTCGCCGGACAGTACGAACAGGTCGTTGACCGTGAATCGGCCTTTGAAATTCTCCAGGCTAAAGCTGCCGTGCGGATGGAGCAACAGACAGCGGCTGATGCGGCAGAAGCCGTGGTTAAAGAAGAAGCGGCTGTAGTAAAGGCCGAGAAAGCCGCAGCCCGAGCACCGGATACTTTAATAGAATCGATAACAAAAAGCGTCGCCCGCTCAGCCAGCAGCTCGATCGGCCGGCAGATCGGAAACCAGATCGTCCGCGGCGTGCTGGGCAGTATTTTCGGTGGTACAAAGAAGAAAACCAGCTGGTTTTAAAGTTCTGAGTTCAAGCTTCAGCTTGTCTTCGGCTCCAGGCATAAGACAAGCTGAAGCTTGAACTCAGAACGAATGACAATGAAAAACGATTGGACAAGCTTTACCCAGCGCATAACGGTCGATGCGACGACGCGCTCGATCTACGACGCATGGGTAAAACCAGCCAACCTTGAAAAATGGTTTTTATCGAGCGCGCTTTTTTCCACCCGCGACCGCCTGCCGCGCGACCCCGACGGCCGCATCAAACCCGGCGACACCTACCGCTGGATGTGGCACGGCTACCCCGACAGCATTATCGAAACCGGAACCGTCCTCGAAGCCAACGGGCATAACCTCATCCGCTTCACCTTCACCGACGACTGTATCGTCAATATAGCGATCAACGTCGAAAACGGCGAACGCGTCGTCGAACTTACGCAAGAACGCATAAAACCCGACGAAAAACTGCGAATCTACCTAGACTGCTCAAAAGGCTGGATGTTCTACCTCGTAAACCTAAAATCAATGCTCGAAGGCGGGATCGATCTAAGGAATAAGAATCAGCAGATTGCAAATGTGATAAATGCCTAAGGCCGGAACGCGGGCACCTTGCCTGCCTGCGGAGTCCGCGACGCAGTTACTGTTGCCGCAAGAAATGATAGCCGCTAAAAGGCTTCTTCGCGTTGAAGCAACGCTCATGCAGGCGAGGGCGCCCGCGTTCCCGGGAGGTTTTAGCTCTCATTATTTATGGTTTGTTTACAGTTGGCACCGGTTTTTTGGCTGGACTAACACTTTTTATCGGCGCACATGCAAATCCGCCCGGATCAATTTTCGACATCAAAGAATTCCTTATTGGTGCAGTATTAATTTTCTTGTATGCGGCAAGCGGGTGGCTTATAGGTTCGTTTATCGTTGGCCGACTCATAATACCAAAACGGCGATCCAGCATGACTTTCAAAAATGAGCAAGTCGGCTATGGTGCGATTAATTCCACGGTCGGAAAATAATCACGATATCGACGCGGATCGCGGGTTAAAATTCTATAACCGGAGACTGCGGCGTGCGCTCCGATGTAAAAGTCGGGCAAAGGGGATGTTCTGGAGCCGCTCCGGCGTCGATATTTTATAAACGCTCTTCCCGCAAGGAATGCCGCATCGTATGGAATAGGTTCTCTACGAAAGATCGTGACGGGAAGCGCATTATCCAGATCCTCGATCTTGTGGAAAGTCGCCGAAACCTCAGCGTAAATTATCGCATTGATAGCTAGAGCTGACTCATCGCCGGCTTTTTCAAGGGCGGCCGATGACCTGGTGTACCAATCGCTGTCGCGAAGCATGAGGTCAATGAGAATGTTACTGTCGATTAAAGTAACCTTCAATCGTCTCCTCTCGTTAAGGCCATAATTTCGTCGGTGCTCAGCCTTCGATCCGTTGCTGTTCCGCTGAGACGCTCAACTATCGCGGCCCCGCGGCTCTTACCGGGTTTAGCTTTAACCTTTACTAGATGAGCGACGTTGCCGCGGACGATAAAGTCAACTTCGGTGTTCGGAAAAATGCCAAGTTTTTCGCGGATCTCGATCGGGATCGTTACCTGGCCTTTTGTAGTAACTCGCATAGTATTACTCCTACCGGTAATACTATTACTTTTAAGATGTGTAAAGCAAATAATTTTCGCGTTGATCGGCGAATTTCGCTAACCCGTCCGCCCACGAATTTTCGATTGCACTTATCGATTCGCCGGCTTCGATCTGCTTTCTGATCTCGTCCGTTCCGCTGACGACATCGAACGGATTCTTGTCGAAAACGTATTCATAAGCCGCCTGCTTCCACTGAAACTGCCCGGTGTAAAGATCGTAAGCCGTTTTCACCATTGCGATGCCGACGATCACCGGTGAAAAAGTCGAGCGGTCGGTGATGTGCATCTGTACGCCGCCGCAGGTTTGGTTGGCCCATTTTTGGAATGTCGGGCGGAAATTCGCCGCACGAAATGTGATCCCTGGAAAGTTGTGCTTGTTTAATTCGTCCGTGTATTTATCGGCGTCGATATAGGGCGCGCCGAATAACTCGAATGGTTTGGTCGTGCCGCGGCCTTCGGAGATTTCGGTGCCTTCGACGTGGACGGTCGCGGGAAAGACGACGCAGGTATCGACGGTCGGGATATTCGGCGATGGCAGAACCCACGGCAGATTTGTCTGTTCGAACCACATCGAACGTTCCCAGCCTTCCATTTTAACGACCTCGAGTTCGCAGCCGATTCCGAATTCTTCGTTAAAAAGCCGTGCCAATTCACCAACGGTCATGCCGTGCCGCGTCGGCAGCGGATATTGGCCTACGAACGATTCAAAGCCGGGCTGCGTGATATTTCCTTCGACCTGAACGCCGTTGATCGGATTCGGCCGGTCGCAAACGACAACCTTTTTGCCAAACTGTTTTGCCGCCCGCATGCAGTTCGCCATCGTGTAAATGAAGGTGTAGATGCGGCAGCCGACATCCTGCATATCGAAGACGATGACATCGACATTTTCAAGCATTTCCGCCGTCGGCTCACGAGTTTCGCTGTACAGCGAGTAAATCGGCTTGCCGGTTTTTTGATCGGTCGAATGCTCGGTTTCGATCATGTTGTCCTGCACATCACCGCGAATTCCGTGCTGCGGGCCGAAAAGTGTTGTCAACTCAAAATCCGTCCGCGCGGCAAAATTATCCGCAACGTGAGCAAAATCCGGCGTTATCGAAGCTTGATTACAAACCAACCCGAGGCGCTGTCCGCGAATCAGGTCGATCTTTTCATTTAACAGTATTTCGACGCCGAGGCGAGTGCGGCTTTTTG
>JANMSP010000413.1:0-8501 GCA_031389475.1 Pyrinomonadaceae bacterium | reverse complement strand
TCGTCAACCTGGCCGAACCCGGTTACCTGTCGGGCGAGGCCAGCGTTGCGGTCAATCCGAAACAGCCGACCGTGATCCGTCTCGGGCTTGCACAGAACGCGGTCTCGATCGTCGAGTTCCCGGCGGCTGACGGCATCTACTACATTCAAGAAGGCAATCCGAAATTAGCCTCGGTGTTTCAGTCGCCGACCAGGGAGACGGACAGGTCGATAACCGTTTATCCGGGAGAATCATTCCTCCCTTCTCGCGACGGCAATACCGCTGCAGCAATAAGCCTTCAAATGCGTTCCGGTCTCGTTCTCATACTCGAATTTGTTCCGGTTGCAGAGCTGAAAAAGAGCGCACACCGGTGTGTTATCACTTACGACCGCGATGCTGTGATTGCCGCAAGGAGAACTGCCGGTCTCGCGTACAACCTCGGCGGAGAAAGCGGTGCGGTATCTCCGGTAAAATCGAGAGCTGTCTCGAAACTCGTTGGTTCGGGCCCTTCATCCGAAACGGCTTCGGTGCTCGACACGTCGTCCGGCAGTGATCATCCAATACAAACCGCTTACGCTGAGCTGTTCTCGGCCGGAAAGGCAGATGAACGAAAGCGATCCGTGCGTAAAAGAAGCGAATCGGAAATCTCGGTTACTGCCAACAAGAAACTTGCCGAGTCCGTGCGAGACACTAAAAAACATTTCGCATCGTGGTCGAAACCTCATGCCGGGTTAGAACTTGCCGTATCACGAACAACCGAGATCGACGCGGAAACTAGGCTCGTTATCATCGCGATACGCAACGTTACCGCATCGAATCTCCGTCTTGTGCCCGGCTCGCCGGAGCTTCAGATCCAAACCTCCGACAGTACCGACAGGCCTCTTCAGACAGAGCGGGTTCAATCGATTTATATCGAATCGACTGCTTTGGAGAATCTCGTGCAGCCCGGTTCCACAGCCTACTACGCGATTGTCTACCGTTCCCCGATACTCGGCGCGAACCAGAGCGTCCGCGTCCTTGTCGCTCATCGTGAAGCGGCGGACACTCCTGTCGTTGCACCACTAGGCAGCCTGAAAGCAAAGGAGTAAACCTATATGAAAGATAACAACCTTGTTAACGGCGAGATACCTTCTGCTTTGCCTGATTTCGAGAACGAAGACTCGCGTGAAAAGCTGCTTCGACATGCGGCAGAAGCTGGCGATTCAGCCGAAGGCGGCTTGGAAGATGACGACGAAGTTGAAAACGCAGATGTTGAGCGAACACCAAGGAAGAAAAGTAAAAGGCATGTGGTTCGAGGAATCGCCTGTTTCGCACTATTTCTATTCATTTTGATTGGAGCGGTCTCGTGGTTCTTTGGAATGGGTTGGTTCTCTGCTCAAGAACCGCGTCCGGTCAGCCGAAGCGGGTCAAATACGCAGACTTCACCGATGACCGATCACGAGAAGCTCAAAGCAGCGTTGAATATGGTGGCGGCCAAACAACCGCTCTCCTCCGAAACAAATATCCCGTCGGATGTCGAGGTAAACAGCCCGATTTCAGACATACCAACTGCCGGTGCGACTCTGCCTAACGAACCTGACGAGACCATCCTCACTCAAAGTCAGCAGACTGGAAAGACTGCAATACCGTCGTCAGTTGAATCGGCGGGTCCCGATCTTGCCGTCAAAATGTCGACAAGCGCCTTTCAACCTCACGTTGAGAACACGAGCGCAATAAACCCGTTCGCCAAATTTACTAAGAGCGACTCAACGGAGCCTTCGGGAAGATCACTCTTCTTTGGGGTTGCGGCAAAAGCTGACCCGCCGAATACGGTTCAACAAGTGCCCGCAAGCCTATCGGGAAATACTGCAAGACAAGCCGGTTCCCCAAACGATCCGAGCACTGGCATTCCTTTCGGCACGCTGCTGCCGGTTCGTCTTATCGGATCGATTTATACATTTCGAGGTTCGGGCGGATTTGTTCGAATGGAGCTGACCCGGACGGTTCAGAGCGGCGGCTATACATTCCCTGCCGGTACGATGATCGTCGGAAATATGCGCGGCGGAGAGTCGACACGCGCCTATGTCACGGTCGTTGGGCTCATAGATCCGGTCTCCGGTGACCTCATAGAATTTAGCGGGGAGTTGCTGGGACGAGACGGTGGCTCGGGGATCGAGGGCCGCAAGAGGAAGCTGTCGAGCGGATGGTCACGAATCCTCCGGGGCCTGAAGGACACCGCCGGGACAATCATCGGGTCAGTGGGCGCTCTTAAGTCCGGCGGAACGGTTGTCATATCTGATTCGATCCGACGGGGTAGCAGTTCCGTCGCGGAGGAATTCGCCGGCTCGCTGACAAAAAATAAAGATAGTGACGGATTCGTGGAAGTCGCGGCCGGCACAAACGGATATGTTCTCGTAACCGGATTGCCCGCGAACGGCGGTTCTACGATCGCGGAATCTCGAAATAGAAATCCATGCGGACTGAGCGATGACGAACTTGCAGACTTGCTGACCGGCACTTCCTTCCCGAATATGCGGTCGAATATATCAAAGATGACGCCCGAATTTCGTCGGCTAGTGGAAGAAGCAATGTCCGCGACGACCGGCCGACGCTCGACGGAGGACATCAAGGAATGATCCCCCACGACCCTGCCCGTCCGCAGATTGACCCAAGACGCCTTGTTCTTGATGGAAGCAAGCGTGAACTGTACGGACTGATCTGCCGTGCCGGATATATCCCCGACGAACAGAATTTCTCTGATTTCTGCGAGAGCCTGAAATCAGGGAGGGCGTGGCTCATCTCTGGAACACGCGGGAGCGGGAAAACCGCCTTTCCGGAGGCGGTTTCATCCGCTTGCAACCTAACGATGTGTGTGGTCGCTGGCCGGGATGGGTTGAGACAGGAAGAGATCCTGTACGACTGGGATCGCGTCGAACAGGACAACTGGATGCTCGAGAGCATAGCGATCGCGCAAAGTTTACCCGCAGAACAAAAGTCGGCATTTCTGGCTGATGCCCGCAAGAAAAAATGGCGGCGCGAGTTTCTCGTCCTTGGAGAGGTTGGACATGCCTATGATCTTGCGGCGACTGCGGCGGGTGCGCTTGATAGAACTCCGCCTCCTGTGCTGCTTCTCGACGAGAGCGATAAGTTTGGTCCAAGCGTTGAGGACTCGCTGCTTATGCCCCTTGAACGCGGAGTTATCTACGTGCCCCGCTTCGCGGGAGGATGTATCGGTATATCGGATTGGAAATCCCGGCCGATCGTTGTTACCACATCCAACGACCTTCGGAACAAGTTGAGCGTTCCCTTTGTTTCGAGACACATATTCAGCAGCTTCGCGACTCCATCGCTTCAAAAAGAACTGGAGATTCTGTCGGCCCGTAACGGTAATGCATCGTCCGCTCAGTTGGCCCTCGCGATCAAACTTCTTGATGCCGTCCGCGGGATCGCAGGACTTGAGGATCATCCGAGTATTCGCGAGTCTATCGACATCGCTGCTGCATTCGTAAGGGAGTCGGTGGAAGAACTCGATGCCCACACACTCCGGCGCTACTTTTGTTACTTCGTCAAAACTGCTGCCTCGCAAGAGCTGCTAAAACTGCAATACGACTATTTGCTGGTCATGGCATCAGCTTTTCACCCCGAAGTAGATGGCTGGCTATCCGCCCGCGATACCGAATGGGCAGGCCGCTGTAGCCCACTTATCAACACCGTCGCCGCATGAATAGAGTCAAAGCAAAGAAGAAGAGACCAAGTTCACAGCACCAGCAATACGATAGGGGCGTGATGAAGTACGCGCGTGCCAGACTACTGAAAGTAATTGATTGGCGTGGATCGGGAGCTCTGCTTCTAACCCTTTTAATGGTAGGACTCTACGTAACCGCAAGGGTTATTGGAACTGCAGAAGAACCAGCGCAAATGCAGTTTGTTGAAAACGATGCTGCTCCAATGGTCGATCAACCAGACGCACGGACAAATGTGTCATTCAAGCCGGTTTTTTCAGGTGAAGCATATGACACCGCTCAAAGGCTAAGAGAAACCGGAGCACTCGCAATGGCCATCTCCTTGTCTTCGTTTGCGGAGTTTTCGGCGACCGGAAAGTTTCATTCAAATTTGGATAAAACCCTTATTGATCTTCAGGAGCGGAAACTCGTGCCTCCCAGGATTGAGATCGATCACGGTTCGGTGAGTTCGCTCTCAAGCATCCTGAAACTCAACTATCGACCGTCGCCATTTTCGTTCGAAATACTATCATTGCCCTCAGGCATTCCCAGCGGGCCGGCGATTCTGTTTCGCTTTCCTCTCCCGCCGGGCGAGAAAAACACGGTCATATACTTTCGATCTTCCGGTGAAGATTCGTACCGCATTCCCAGTCCTTTTAGCACAACGGAACAGATAGTCGCGAACGGCTGGAGGATCGAACATTGGCGGGGCGAGACTCTCCAGATAGACCAGGCAACTTTGCAAGGTTTACGGGAACAGGATGAGTGGATAAAGTCACTCAGGTGAAAGCTGCGTAATTGATTATGTTTAGTCGTGAGAGAATCGAAAAATTTGACGCATCGCGAGGCATTCCGAGAAAGGCCAACGAGCAATATCTGCCGGCTTATCAGGCGTTTTGGGCGTGGGCGGGAGACATCGGCAAGGGCTTCTTTTTCTTCATACTCGGCCTTATCGGAGCTTTCCTCAGTCTGGCGGCCGGTTTCTTTCTTGATGTCACCGGGCTTATGTGGCTTGTGTTTTGGGCGATGGCACTTTTGTGTCTCGCAGCGGCCTTATTTGATTCGTACTCGTTATCATGGGATTACCGAATCAGGGTAATGAGCACGTCACACGGCTCGGCCAGGTGGGCGCAGGTTTCGGATCTTGTGCGCGTCGGGCTTATCAATCGCATCCGCGGGCTGCCGATTCCGAGAAACGCAATGCCGATTGCAAAGGTCTTTGGAGGGCATGATCTTTTTCTTCCGAAAGAACAATGGCTCAGGCACTTTGCCATGTTCGGACCGACAGGCTCCGGAAAATCAAAGACCTTCTTTATTGCGATGATTCGGGCGGTGCTTCGGCGATCCTCGTGCCTTGTTTATGATCCAAAAGGCGAGTTGTGCGAACAAACCGGGTTCTCCGCCCGCCGGGTTTTTAGGCTTGACCTCAATAACCCTTCAAAGAGCGACCGCTGGAACTTCGTGCCGAAGTGCCGCAATGATCCGGCGTTTGCGTGCCAAGTGGCAGGGATGATGCTCGGCGTTGAGAACCGCCGGAAAACGAACGCCGATCCGTTCTGGGGCGACGCCGAACAGATCGCGCTTACCGCAATCCTCCTTCACATCTCCGAGGTGTACCGAGAGAAGGCCATCCCGGCCTTTGCCGCCGACTTTCTGCTATCGCTGGATGAAGAGGAAAACAATGCGTTCGGTATCGCAATGAAATCATCCCCAAGCCATTACGCAAAGCAAGCTTATCTGGCGTTTCGGCAGGCGCCGTATCAAACGCGCGGGTCGATACTGATTGGCTTGTACAACAAGTTGCGACCGTTCACATTGGCACCAGCCCGGATGGTCACGGCGGTGCCGACGCCCGGCGAAGCCAGTCTGGGCTGTCGCGTTATTGACTTCGATTTGCTCCGCAAGCCCGGCACCGCCATTTACCTGGTCGTTTCCGAGGGGGCGGCAGATATGTACAAGGATCTTATCTCGACGTTTCTTGGCCAGGCGGTAATGGAGATGCGTCTCGATGGAGTGAACGAACCGAAGCATCCTTGCTTTGTTCTTATCGACGAGGCGTACCAGTTGAATGTGGCTGAAGTGAAGCGTGTTTCCGGAATCGGCCGCGGGCGCGGGATCGGTCTGGGATTAGGGTATCAGGATTTGCCGCAGATGTACGATCAGTACGGCCGGGAACAGGCGAACGCCATTCTCGGCACGGTCATGACAAAGATCTTCTTGCCCGGACTGGACGACGTAACGGCGGAGTACGCGTCGAAACAGCTTGGCGAAACGACTATCTTTTCGAAAACATTTCAGGATTATCCGGGAACGAAAAACGACAACATTCGGTACGCTGAGCAGAAGAGATCGCTGATGCACGCCGCCGAGGTCCGGCAGATCGCCGTTCATAACGAGGTGCTGATCGTTACCGACACGGCACCTCCGATCAAGGCCGCGTACCCGCCTTTAGTTGTTATGCCTGCAAAGTTTGCAGTTCCAAATTACGGCAATCCGCGAGTGGTTCATCTCGGCGACATCGATCCCGCGTTTCGCTTGGACAAAGCAGACGTGAATGCGGCGCCGAACCGGCAAGCGCCGACCTTGCTCGACTATGAGCTTGAAGAAATCGTTTCGGATGCCGTAGAAAACGTGTTGACCGATGAGGCAATTTTCGGCAGCGTGACGGAAGAAACAATGGATTTGAAGACAAATGAATCTCGCTTCGGCGATTCAGTCCCGTCGCTCGCCGATGCACTCGATAACCTGACCGGCGACGTGCGGGGAAAACTGCAGGAACAGTACAACCGTTCCGTCCTGGAGATGAACCGGAGCGTGATCTGATCATGATGATGAACAGGCTCAAACTGTCGATCGTTCTGATGCCGCTTGCTTTGCTGCTCGTCGTGGTGACGTACATTTACTCGCTGTGGTCCGCGGAAAGTAAGAAGACCGACGATCTCCCCGTCGAATCGGTCAGCATGATGATGCGCGATCTGCTACGCTACCATGAAAAGCGCGGCGGTTTCCCGGAAAACCTAAAACAGCTCGAAGGCGTGGTTTGGGAACGGAAAGTTCGCCAATTCGCTTCCCGTGATCGTGCCCTGAATCATCGAAACTATTATTACCTCTACACCCGAATTTCGCATCATCAATTTACGCTCTGGGCGATCCCGGCCGGCAAAGCCCGTGAAGAAGCTCCAACATGGTTTCTGCTCGGCACACCCGAAAAGTGCAGAAGATGGAAAGGGGCCGCATTGCCGATGGAACAAGCAGGCAAGATCGATACCAGTCCGCCGCTCGACAAACTGGGTATCTTCGGGCTTATTGAACAGCCTCAGCTTGATCTTAGACAAAAGGAAAGACTTGCAGCTTTCAACTAGAGGAATCCTTTTCCACAATCACTCTTTATACTTAACTTTTTCCCACCGACCGATTTAATTTTTGACGCAATTTCTTTTCACTTTAGAATTAAAAAAGCTACAAACCAGTGCTTGCAACATTCTGGCGTAGCATTTCTCAGTCTGCAGAAACTGTTTATTTTGTGGGACGCGGCATGACGAGGTGACCGACTTTCCAACGATCAAAATTATATGCTTTTAGGGATAGAGTTTGAATTTAAAGATTTACAAAAAAATGATGAAGTCCACCAATTCGTACTGGAAATCCATCTACCAACAGAACTGGTTCAGCAATAAGCCGACTCTCAATTGGACGATACGGATAGCCTTTTGGAACGTCGAGCGCATAGTAAGGCATAGTTGCGAAAAAGAATGTATTGAATGGCCTTGTCGGGTCCAAGTTGACGAGAGGAGCTCCTGTAACTGCTTGTCCGCGAATAGTTCTGTATTGGGGATTAACCGACCCGACCAATTCTCCCTTATATCCACCGTTATCCTTATAAAAATAGATTGCAACCCGGGCCGTCCGGCCCAACCCTGCGGGTATATTCATTCCCCCGCGAAACGTCATTACAGCTTGATTTAGAAATTGCGGGGAATAGTCGCCCGCCGGAATATGATCAACTCCGATTAGGTCAAACCTAAGCCCGGCTTGAAGATCTTTAGCATCAACTTCATTACTCGTTTTTTTCAACAACTCAGAGTTGGTAGATTTGATATTTAGAGATGGCTTGATGATATAGGCTTCATTCAGGACGGATCGAAACACATCGTATGAAATATAGCCATATCCATTATTCCCCCAGCTTTGCCCCCAGGAGTTAACAAATTTAAAAGTCCGGGTATTATCGTTATAGCCGACGATTAATATGGCGTGTGCCATCCCGTCGAACGCTCCGCTCACCTGTTTCCATACATAAGGGTTGGGGAAATTATTTATCTTCCTAAAGTAATTATCCACTTTGACGCCGACGAGCACCGGGACACCTTCGGCCAGATACGCTTTCGTCTCCAACGACACATCGCTGCCAAATTCCCCAAGCCTTCTCCAGGTATCAATTTTGTAATTTTGAGCTTCCGTTATGGCAGCGGGACTTGGCATTATATTCCAATTATCGGGAATATAAGGCATTGTTTTCATCGTGGCCACGCCCTGAGTTTGCATAATGTGAAATGCATCCTGAAAACGAGTTCCTCGGTTCTGGCCGCTATTGATCTGGTTATAAACAAAAGCAGGCGAGAATAACTCGCCTGAATTAATTGTTCCATCTCCCTGTTGGTAGTTGCACTTGTTATTGTGCCGACAGTTGAAATAAGTGTAATTCGCGTAAGCCGCAGCCCACGCAACGCAACTGTTTTGCGGACTTTGGTAACCGGCAGGAGGTAATTGATCACTCAAATCGGCAGATTCCGGTATCGAACCGCTCCCGATCGGGAGCGG
>JANMSP010000386.1:0-12308 GCA_031389475.1 Pyrinomonadaceae bacterium | reverse complement strand
TACCTAGATTTTTGAGGCTTTCGATGTCTTCGTCGATCTCGCCGACGCGTGCGGAGAGTTCGGCGTAATAGGTGTCCGGGACGGTCAGGAACTCGACGCCGTTTTCCTGTAATTTCGCGACCGAATGCCGAATGTCCTTGCACAATAATGCTATATGCTGGGCACCCGCAGAGCGGTAGAAATCAATGTATTCCTGGATCTGCGACTTGCCTTTTTTGCTTTCGGCGGGCTCGTTGATCGGGAATTTAATGTTGTGGCCGCCGTCGGACATGACGATTGACATAAGGGCGGAATATTCGGTCGAGATGTCCTTGTCGTCAAACGTGATAAAGCGGAAAAACCCGAGCACGTCGCGGTAGAAATCGCACCAGTAATTCATCTTGCCAAGCTCGACGTTGCCGACTATGTGATCGACGAGCTGAATGCCGGTGTCTTCGCCGGCGAGGTTTTGCTCGACGAATCCGGGCAGGAAAACGCCGCTGTAGTTGTGAGTCGAATGACCGTTGGAAGAGCCCTTACTTACGTGCGGGCTACTGACACCGCCGTACGAGATGAGCGAATGAATGGTATCGCCGTACGTCGCGATCGCCGCGTGCCGCACCGAGCCGTTTTCATCCGACCAATCTCGCGGCTCGATGACCGGTGTTGCTCCGCGTTTCACCGCTTCATTAAATGCCTGATCCGCATCCTCTACCTGAAACGCAATATCGCGGACACCGTCGCCGTGCTGTTTGATATGCTCCGCCGCCGGATGCTCCGGCAGCAGCGGTGTCGTCAGCACAAAATTAACGCGGTTCTGCCGTATCAAATAACTCGTCGTCTCACGGTTCCCAGTCTCAAGCCCCGAATACCCGGCCCGCGAAAACCCGAAAGCCTTGCGATAATAAAACTCCGCCTGCTTCGCGTTCCCAACATAAAACTCAACGTGATGTATCTTTTTTAGTCCTAATGGATTTTGTGTTGTCATGATTGCCTAAATACCTTATTTACTTGCGGTTGAATGTTTCTTAAATCCTGCCTCTGAAGCTGTATAAATAATGCGATTTAAGTCTCCGGGCCGCTCGTCTCCGTAGGGCCCTGGCGAAGTATAAACTTCATAAAATAGTCCGGTTTCATCCGAGTATTCAGTCCACGCCCCATGAATAGCTCTAACATCTTTTTTCGTAAATACGGATGGGTAGACGACGTTATTAAATGGTAGCGGTTTTCTAGGAATTAAATTAATTGAGCAAAGTCTATTATCGAGTGAACTCGGCAACGGCACATAACCTTGAAAACAATATTTCACGAAGTACACGAGAAGTTGCCAGTCTGAATTCAGGTTGTATGTAAAAACGGGCTGCTTAGCTTTGTCGTCACCCGGATATGGTTTCGTGTATTGGGTCACGTCATTCGCTTCAGTTGGTTCACCCAAAATTCTACGAACATCAGCCATCGTCGAGACTAAAGGTTCAAGCGGCCTCCATTTTGCAGTTTCATAAAAGCGGTAATTTGGAAGTTCGTTCGGAAATCTCTCGCTTCTTTTTCCTTCGAGATTTTTCAGTGGTTGAGCGTTTATAGGCGTCGAACCTTTTGATTTGGTTTGCGCAGCGACAAAAGGAGCGGTCGATAAAACCGTCAGACAAATCACAACAAAAATTGTTCGTGTCAGGTAAATCATAACTTGTTCAGCCTCGTTCACGAGGCTTTCCCGCGTTTCGCGGCCATTAGCCACGTCGTTATCGGCGTGTCAGGTTTCTTCAACTAAAGAGAGGGCGTTTTAACGTCCTTCTCGCTCTGGCTTGAGCCTAAAAATAAAGAACTCGGTCGCTACCGCTCTCGGTTCTGACCACCCCGACATTCGTACTCAGCTTCGTTAACGAGCATTTTTCAAAAATCCATCCAGATCAATGTCTGCGTCACGCAAAGCTCCTTTCAGCGTGAACCGGTCAACTTCATCATGAAATGGGAAGACGATCATACGGCCGTCCTCGTGTCTCATTTTTACATGGCTGCCTTTTCGATGAACTTCTGCGAAACCGAGCCGTTCCAATGTTTTGAGAACTTGGCGGCCAGAAAGGATTGGAAGTTTCATATCGCCATTTCGACTATTTCACGTTCTTTGGATACAGGCGCGAGATCGTCCGGCTCAAGGTAAAGTTCGATGGCCTCTCGAATATTTCCCAAAGCTTCCTCACGAGTTTTGCCTTGCGACCAGCAGCCCTTTAACGATGGAACACTCGCTACAAAATATCCATCCTCACCTTTTTCGATGACTATTTTTAAGTTCATACTTCTTAAAATACTACTTTCCGCCAAAAGATTCGATGTATTTTCGCGTCGTTTCCTTCAAATAAGCGTATGACGGAATTATATACAGGATCGGCTGCATATCGGAGTAATCGTAATTGGTATTTATAACTTGTTCGAGGTCGAACGGGCAGCGTTCGACTTTGTCGGTGAAGGCATTTTCGAGTTCGCCGAAACTGGATAATAGCCCGGCACCGTAGGCTTTTATATCGCCATCTTCCTCGATCATTCCGAATTCGACGGTGAACCAATAGAGGCGGCCGAGTTCTTCCAGTTGCTTATCGGTGGCGATGCGGGCGCCGTGGCCGATGAACTGAGAGAAGTCGGCGAAATTGCGGTTGGTGAACATCGGAATGTGGCCGATGGATTCGTGGACGATGTCGGGTTCAGGAGTGTATTCGGGCCGCGAATGATGGCGTATGTACTGTGTCGAAAGCATCGTGCGGTACGACAGCCAGCTGAGAAAAGCACGGGTTTCAACGAGGCCTTCGATGGGTGCGAGGCGGAACCCGGAGAGTTCTTTGAGGCGGCGGTTCATCTCGGTCAATTGCGGAATGCGGTCGTTCGAAATGCCGAGGTCTTTTTTCGCCTGAAGATAAAATTTGCTCGCTTTTTCGGCTTGAATTTCCGCGAGTTCGCCCGCAACATAACGCCAAACGCCCTGCTCTTCATCCGTATAATCGACATCGGTAATAACACCGATTTCGCGAAACTTTTTAGCTAGGCTCGCGATGTAATCACGCCTTTCCCGATACGGCGCATCGCTCGCGCCCGGATGATCGAGCGCAAGCTGATTGATGTCTTCGAATTTCATATTGCGGAATTCAGGCAGGTCGGCGTCCTGTACATCGAAATTATTAAGGGCAAAAGCAGGTTCGGCAGTTGTGATCGTCATCATTAAATCTCCTAGCTAATAAGTAAGTCACTTATCTTAATGGAAACGATAAGACAATTACATAAGCATAATGAATATTTACAATGATTGTACCGTAGATTATTAGTTAATTTATCGAAATCGTTTACTATTATATAGTGATTGCTTTTCGAGTGATCTGCGACGGGTTTGAGCGCGGACGCCTCGTCCGACCAAAGAGTCTTCGAACGCGTTACGTTGTCGCAAAACCTGATTCGCCACTAAAAGTTTGTTCGCGTTGAAGCAACGCTCATCCGGACGGGGGCGTCCAGGCTCCAATTTATGATTGACGAAATAGACAGAAAAATTTTGAAGCAAATGCAGGAAGACGCCCGCATCAGCTACGCTGAGCTCGGCCGCCGCGTAGGGCTGACGACACCTGCCGTTATCGAGCGCGTTCACAAGCTCGAAGACGCGCACATCATCACGGGCTACCGCGCCGAGATCGACACCGCAAAAGTCGGCCTGCCGATCACGGCGTTCGTGCGGATGAGCATCACCGGCGTCGATTACAGCCACATTATTGAGGTCGCGCAAGAATCAAATGAGGTTTTGGAATGTCACCGTGGCACCGGCGGTGATTCGTTCATAATGAAAGTCGCCGTGGCATCGGTCGAACATTTGCAGGAAGTGATAGATAGGCTGGTGCCTTATGGAATTACGACGACGACCATTGTTCTATCGTCGCCGGTAAAACGGCGCGTGATCGAAATATAATCGGCAAATCGTGCAAAATCACCTTCCGCCATTCGTACTTGGTTCAGGTATTGTATGAAAGTAATCTTAATATTTTTTATGATCGCAGCGATGGCATTCGCAAACCTTTCGCAAACGGACGATGCTCTGTTTCCGATCTGGGACAAAGCGGGAAAGGAAGGCTACATAAACGCTCGCGGACAGGTCGTCATCAAACCGCAATTCGACAAAGTAACCGATTTTTCCGAAGGTTTGGCGGCGGTTTTGATCGGTGATAAATGGGGCTATATCGACCGCAAAGGCGATATTGTCATCAAGCCGCGCTGGAAACCTAATGACCGCTACATCGCCGCCGCCAACCCGTTCAAAGACGGTGCGGCCGTAGTCGTTGAATACGCAACCTGGGCCGAAGACGGCGACTCATATTTCTGCGGCTATATAAATAAGTCGGGCGAATATATCGTAAAACCGCAGCTCCGCCGCGAATGCCGTTCTTACAGCGAAGGACTCGCCTGGGTCGTAACCGACGAACGCGACAAAGATGGCGTACGTATTTACAAGGACGACCTCAATTGGGGCGGATTCATCGACAAAAAGGGAAATTGGACAATGAAACCGGAACTCTACCGCAGCGGTGATTTTGTAAACGGTATTGCATCAGTCACAAAATACAGCTATCCGGAACAAAAATGGTTCTTCATAGACAAAAACGGCCGCATCATCCCGGACAAAGAAGCCATTGAAAAACAAAAAGCCGGAATGCCCACACCGCCCGTAAAACCGGCACTAACTCTAAAATTTCTAAAACTGAGGACCATTAGCCAACGCCCCAATTTCCGCAATACTTACGGCTACATTAATGACCAAGGCAAATACGTCTGGCTGTCTCCGGATGCTGAGAAGGTTTTAGAAAAAGATTAGATAAAAGAGAACTACATAAGTGCGACGTGAACAATGACTCGATAGTGGTCTTGACCCATCAGAACGAACATCGCCGCCTCTCGTGGAATTGGAGTTTAATGATCGCTTTATTTCAAAGCTGGCAGTTCGTGCGTCGCACAATGAATCCGCCGCCGTCCCTGTTTATGTCCAGCGGGTAAATTTGGATACTTGCCTGTCTGGAAAGACGTTTTAACCGAAGATTTACGTTGAGAAACGCGGAAACAGACAAGTAACGCACTAATAAATTCTTATCCGCGTTCATCCGCGTAACCCTGTAGTCAATTCTTCACGGCTGCTGAGGTAATATTAGAATATGAATAATCAGATCAGATCGCTCTTTCCCGCAGCTGAAAAATATACCTATTTAAATAGTGCGGCCGTTTCGCCGATTCCGGTGACAGCGGTCGAGGCCGTTCATTTACAGCTTCTCGACGTTTCAGAAAACGGCTCGAATAATTTTAACGAATGGGTCGCCACCAAAAATCGCACACGGGAACTCGCCGCCGGAATGCTCGGTGTAAAGGGTGAACAGATCGCTTTTATGCGAAACACTTCGGACGGATTTGCCTCCGTCGCGTCAGGTTTGACTTGGAAAAGCGGCGATAATATTGTCAGCTTTAAAGGGGAATTTCCATCTAATTTTTATCCATGGCGGAGAATTCGCGATAAATTCGGCGTCGAAATGCGCCTCTGTCCCGAACGAGACGGCCGCATCGATCTGGATGAATTCACGAGCCTTATCGATTCAAATACCAAAATTGTAGCGATTAGCGCGGTGCAATACGCCTCCGGGTTCAAAGCCGATCTGGAGCGCATCGGCCGAGCGGCGAGAAATGTGGAGGCCCTATTCGCCGTTGATATTATTCAGGGCTTCGGAGCGGTGGGTTTCGATCTGCCGGCCCAGTTTGTGGATATAGCATCGGGCGCAAGCCACAAATGGCTGTGCGCTCCTGAAGGCTGCGGTATTTTTTACCTCTCCGAGCGGGCGAGAGAACGTGTTGAGCCTACGCATGTCGGCTGGATCAGTGTCGAAACACCGTGGGATTTCGAAGATACCGAACAGCCTTTTAAGCCAACTGCACTTGCATGGGAAAGTGGAACGGGAAGCTCAGCACTCTTTTACGGCCTCGAACAAAGCCTTAAATTGCTCAGTGAAACCGGTCTCGGCAAAATAAATAAGTACCTGGAAGAATTGTCCGACTACCTGTGCGAACTACTTACGGAAAAGAACTACGACATCATCAGCTCACGTGCTCCCGAGGAGAAATCAGCAATCGTTTGTATAAAAAACCGCGAGGGAAAGCATTGCAGCGAAATTGCCGCGCATCTTCGAAACGAAAATATAATCGTTAGCCCACGTGGCGACCGCCTGAGAATAGCTCCGCACTTTTATAATAATCAGGAAGATATTGATAGGCTTCTAAAGGCTTTACCGTAATCTTTTGGTTGCTGTAGTTAAACTCTTCCGCCTTGTATTCCAGCCCAAGACTTACTCACTCAGCCCATCAAGATTTAGCCTTGTCAATCCGCCCGCGTCCGAAAACGCTGTCCTTGCTGAGCGCTTTTGCTCGCGGACGCGAAAGAAGATGAAACCGGCGATAAGCCCTGAAACTATCGCTAAGCCAAATCCGGAAACGATCCATAAAACGGTCGAGACAAATATGTCTCGGGTTTGGGTTACAAAATATCTTTCGAGCCGCTGGAACAAATACGGGTCTTCGCCGAGCCATTGCACCGTTTTTTGGTATTTGACTTGATCGAGCAAAGCACCGGCGGCCAGATTGTCCGGTGCTTCGAAAACGAAAGCATTGTAATTGCCGATACGTCGATATACCGTCGGCGGATTTTGAGGGGTTTCGGTCAGGCTTGCAATAAATTTCCTGTCGGCTTCGATGGATGCCTGCGGATTCGTATATTCGATTATGAGGAGTTTCCCCTGGGGATATGAAGCGGTGACGGCTTCGGTGCCGGGAGTGAACTCGATGAGATCCAAAACAGGATTTTCGCCCAACACCCGCTTTAAATCGTCAACATTCTGCGTAAAGACTGCACTACTTCGCACATTCTCCCAATCGGGAAGATGCTTGATTAAAACCGGAACGCCGTCGATCTCAGAAATCTCCTGGCTTTTTACAGGTGTCCCTGGTTGCGCTTGCCCAGCCACACTAATGCCAGCAGCAAAAACTCCGCAAAACAAAACTAACACCGCAATCAATTTCTTATACGACATCAATAACCCGCCCCAAATTCCCAAATACAAAGGTGAAATTAGGGAATCGATATTTTATCACTTTTCGTAAATCCACATCTAAATGCAACACAATCATACACACACCAAATCGTATGCGAATTAACGCGGTGGTAACAATCACCAAATTGAATCTTTGCTTTGATGTTCGACGAATACGAATGTATGCACGGTAAAAGGAACAAAATTAGCCCATTTGCGTGATTAAGTGTTGGAAAGTATTTAATCGTACGTTTGGCACGCGAATTGACTAGATAATAGCTCAGGGGGGAAAACTAGCAAATGACTACAGAAACATTAAATTATCCCGCATTTCAAAGTGGAATTGACAGTGCCGCAATTGAAGAAGCAGCTAAAGCGGCACGGATTGAAAACGTGACCACTGCAAAGGATTTCGATCTGACGCAGGCGGCTTCGAAAGGCGATATGGTCGCTTTCGAAGAGATTTACCAGCGGCATCACCGGAGGGTTTATTCGATCTGCTTGAGGATGCTTCAGAATGCATTTGAGGCGGAGGATCTTACTCAAGACGTGTTTATCCAGCTTTACCGCAAGATCGGAAGTTTTCGTGGCGATTCGGCCTTTACGACTTGGCTTCACCGTTTGACGGTCAATCAGGTTCTGATGCACTTTCGTAAACGAACTGTAAAGTTCGAGAAAACGACGGAAGAAGGCGAAACGCCAGAGCAGATTGTTCCTGGAACGGGAAATCCGTTCAAGATGCAGATCGTCGATAAGCTTTCGCTGGAGAATGCTATCGAGCAACTGCCGCCGGGGTATAAGAACGTATTCGTTCTGCACGACGTCGAAGGTTTTGAACACGAAGAAGTAGCCCGTATTTTAGGCTGCTCCGTGGGAACATCTAAATCACAGCTTCACAAGGCGCGCCTTAAACTGCGTAAACTTTTGAAGAAGAAAGCTAACCCGAGAATGATCGGTGTGAGCGTATAAAATATATTCGGATTTATAAAATTCGAGGCTTCTCAGGAATGAGAGGCCTTTTTTTGTCCTAGTGTTATCGAATTGTTTCTGCGTAAGCATCCATAGCGGATGAAAGACTGTTGAAATCCATACTCTCTATTATTCGAGTTGCCTTTTCGAAGTGGCCGAGAAGCCTAATCGTCAATTGCTTGTTGCTAGCAAACTTCAGGCTTATGGTAGTAAAATAAAGGCTCTCACAGAGATCGAGTTCGCAGGGCGGGCCAAAAATCTGATAAGCTTCGAAGCCTTTTATTGTAACTAAACGTGGCGGCTGAGTTGATGGCCGCATAATCTTGAAACGCTCGAAGTGCTTTGCCGACTCTTTTTGCATTTTCTTTTGTTTTCTTTCGCGTTCTTTTTCAGCCTTTAGCTCCTGTTTAGACATCACGGCTACTAGTTGAGAATACGGCACGTTCATTAGAATTTGAATCAACCCGCACTCTCCCGAATCAAGCCAAGAATGACCTGTTAGCGGCATTCCTATAATTATTTCACCGGCACCGGGTTTCAGTTCCGTTTTTTTGTAGGTGGCAGTTTGGAGAATCTGTCCTTGCAAGTTTGATAACGGTGACACCTCTGCTTTGCAGCCTTCAATCAAGGGAAAAAATGCCGACCAGTCTGCTTGAATCAGCACTTTTGAATCCAGCAGGGTCGATTGCTGTGCATTCACGGTCAGAATAGAAGCAACAACAATCAGCAGGCTTCCTAATATAAAACTACATTGAGTCCACTTTCGCATAAGTCAGCACACCATTTTAGGGCAGTCAATTGACCGCAAATTTCTTTGATGCACAATATGGATGGCGGGTCTAAAGACTAAGAAATATCTATTTTTATTCCACGCCGATTGAGCTCCGATAAAAACTTCTCCGGATCAATAGCCTTTTCCTGCGGCGTCGCACCCCGCATTATAATTTCGTCGCGGGCCATCATTTGGGCGATGATCGAGGCCGGAAATGCTGTTGTGCGCATCATGGCGCTCAAACCCGTTTCTTCGTCCTGTTTATCGACTATGTCGTAACGCAGCTTTTTCGGTCCGCCGTCTTTTACTCCAATAAATTCCAGCCGCACCAGCACATAATCAGGTCCGTCCGCCGGAAGGTGTTTCGTTAGTAATTCCCCGAACACCTTTCGCGGCTTCACCTTCACAAAATCTGCGACGATCTCATCGCTCGAACACAGGCCGAGGTCGATCATTGTCTTGAATTTTTCGCAGTGCCCGGCGTAGCGAATCGTTTTGTAATCGAGTTCGCGGACCTTGCCGAGGAATGTGTCGGGCAGAGTAGATGTACCGCCTGATGTTTGAAAGGCTTCGAGCGGCGGAAAGTTTTCGAACGAGAGGCTTTCGAGTTCGCTCATGGAATCTACTTCCATAATTTCCCCGTCGCGGATGACGCGGGCAGTCTCAATGTATTCATTAATAAGGCCTTCGACGGAAAAGACGAGCTGGTAATCAAGCGGCGGCTGCGGGTTTTGCGGCAGCCCGCCGACTCGGATGTGGATTTCTTTGACTTCGTCAAAGCGGTTTGCTCCGTGCATTGCCAGAATCGAAACCATTCCCGGTGCGAGGCCGCAATCCGGAATAATATTAATCCCTGCCGCCTTTGCTTCAGCATCAAGCGAAAGCTGAGCATCGACGACATAATTGTTACCGCCGAGGTCGCAGAAATTCGCACGAGTTTCGATCGCGGCTTTCGAGAGCGATTCGTTATACCAGTAATTGACGCATGAAATTACCGAATCATGCCCACGCATCAGTTCGACGACATCGGCATAATTAGCTGCGTCGATCTGTCGAGCCTTGATGCGCGTTGTGCCAACGGATGCGACGACATGTTCGGCTTTAGCAAGTTCAAAATCGGCGACGGTGACGGATTCCACGTCCGGCGAATTATGGACAAGATCGTATGCCGCGCCGTGTCCCATCCGGCCGGCGCCGAGTACTAGAATTTTCATAAAATAAGTAGAGGCGGGAGGCTTAAGCTCCAATCGAAGAGATCTTACCAATCATCAAGCTCGTCCGGTTTTATGCCTGCGACGGTTTCGGCGGCGAGGTCCCAGACCTTTTTCTTCCAGAGCCTTAAGCCTTCAGTAATATCCAAAGCGACCTGTGGATGGGCGGCATTTCGTTCCAATCGTATTACCTGCGCGGTGACGGTTACCTCGTCGTCGAGATTTTCCGTTATAGTCAATTCAACCTTGGCGCCGACCGTCGGCAAATTCCGCGGCAGGTAAATAAGTGAGCCCGCCGGGCCGACATTTTCAGTCAGGCCTTCTTCGACGTTCTCGTTTCCGTTTTCATCTTTCCATTTAACGCTGATGGGAAACGAAACGACATATCTGGCACCGTGGCGGCGATCCTGCTGCATAGAATTTTATCCTTCTTTTCGTATGGTGAAATACTGTTTTCCGACGTTTGAAATATACTTGAAATAGGCGTGATAAGTCTAGTAAACGAACCGTAAAATCTCACCTTCAAAAACGGCCGAAACACCAATGGCATATAGCATAAGGGCTTGCGGTTTTTCGAAGGGTAGACAAGCCTGGCTCAAACTGCTATACTCTTCAAATGTTTCGTCTGCGGTCAGGCGAAAACAGGTGGAATAATCCTACTGCACCAGTCTTCGATTTTATGCAAAACATCAAACTCCGGCAGATGAAAAATAAGCTCATCCGCTGGTTTTGCGCCTGAATCCGAAGACCATAACCAGGAGCCCTATTAATGAATAAACTCGTTCGAGGCGCAGCCGTTCTTTCGCTGATAAGTACATTTGTTGTTTTTATGTACGCTGAAACCAGCAAGACGGAAAAAGCCCTCATTAAAGCGAATGTTTCGCAAACACAATTAAATAATACAAAAGAAAATAAGAATTTAGAAATATTAGTTACAGACGATAAGAAGAAGAAGGCCGCACCCGCCAAAAAGCTGGTGGAAAAAACGGTTTTGTCGAAAGCGGCGGGAATGAGCAGAGGCTCTTTCGTAGCCACGGCTTATTGTTTGAAAGGAAAAACGGCAATGGGCCATGGTGTCCGTACCGGATTGATTGCGGCCGACCCAAGAGTTTTACGGCTCGGATCGCGGATCAACGTCGGTGCCGGAAATTACAGCGGCAACTACCTCGTCTCCGATACCGGCGGCAAGATAAAAGGAAACCGGCTGGATATCTGGATGGCAAGCTGCTCCGAAGCCCGACGATTCGGACGAAGGACAGTTTCAGTCAGCAGTCCGGGAAAATAATTTACAATTTAATATATAAGGTAAAACCGCTTCGGGAAACCGGAGCGGTTTTTTATTTGGGGAGCGTTAATCTGTCCGTCCAGGGGCGCTTTTTTTCGTCCGGGGGCTACATGTTTTCGGCGATAATTTCTCAACTTCCGCAACACGCCCAGTTTCTCTATCGCGCCCAAATCCCTCGAAATCGTTCGCGTATTTTTCCGGGTCCTGAAAGTTTCTATTGACATTTAGCAACGCTCGTGTTATCTATGAAACAGTTGTTCATAAACAACACATCGAAACTATGAATATTGATACAGATTGGGAAAAATTTACCGGCACGCCTTTCGTCGCTTTTAATGACCGCGTATATGTTACGCTCAGCGGAAAAGGCAAACTGCTTCTAAACCGCAAGGCTCACGCGATAATCGGCAAGCCCGAGCGGGTGCTTTTGTACTTCAACCGGAAAAAGGAAACGATCGGTATTCGCCCTGCCCATGAACGCCTTGCCACCGCGTTCCCAATACGCGACGCGGGAGGCTCCCATGTCGTTTATATCGCGCATTTCCTCCGGCATTACGGGATAAAACTAAACACGACCGAAAAATTCATCGCCCCCGACCTCAGCAGCGACGGCCTCCTTGTCCTCGACCTCACCAACACCATCACCGTCAGCGGATTCAAGCGCAATAAGAAAAGATAGCCGGAACCACGAGCTACAGTGGCTGGATCTTTTTCATGGCTTCGCTCTTTTTTAATGTGCGGGAAGATTTCGATTTTCCGCACATTCCATCCGTTTCACGCCGTTGCTCCAGGGCTTCGGAATAGAGCACTCGATCATTAGGTAACACTTGTCACATATGTAACCTATGTGCTATACATATTTATTACTATTTTATTACTATACGGTAAATATGGTGAAAGGTTTAAGCGGAAGAATTGTTGTTCAAATCGAGCCTGCTTTGAAACGCGAGCTTCATAGTGCGCTGGCTCTGGATGGCCAGACTTTAAAGGCGTGGTTTATC
>JANMSP010000374.1:0-15372 GCA_031389475.1 Pyrinomonadaceae bacterium | reverse complement strand
GCTCGGGCGGCGTTGCTGAATTCGAGATCGCAAATCCAGTGGTGTCCTTGCAGGGATCCGGCACGGCAGATGCCCCTCACATCGTCATTAGCGTCAATACGACGGGTGCGAACAACGTAACGGTCACTTACAACCTTCGTGACATAGACGGGTCTGCCGACAACGCCGCTCAGGCAGTCGCACTTCATTACCGAATAGGAACTACGGGCAACTTTGTAAATGTGCCCGGAGCATTCGTCCCGGACGCAACTACAGGAGGGGCGGCGACACTTGTCACACCGGTAGGAGTGGTTCTACCCGCCGACGCCGACAACCAGCCGCTCGTTCAGCTTCGCATAATGACGGCCAACGCGGTCGGCAGCGATGAATCTGTCGGCATCGACGACATAGGCGTTGTTAGCAACGGAACCTTACCGCTATCAGCGAGCGGATCGGCTGATCCGATTCTTGTAAATGCGGGTTCCTCGACCCTTCTAAAAGTATCAGTCAACCCCGGCACCAATCCCGCAAGCAGCGGAATCACAGTTGCCGCTGACCTTTCCACCATCGGCGGATCGGCGACGCAATCGTTCTTTGATGACGCCACGAATGGTGACGTAACCGCCGGAGACAACATCTTTTCATATCTCGCGCCTGTGCCGGTTAATGAAGCAAGCGGCAATCGCGTTTTTTCTGTGTTTGTGGCGGATGCACAGGCCCGTACCGCCTCGACCTCGATCTCAATTACCGTTCGCGAAGCGGCTAACCCGCAGGTCCATCTGACAATGGGAAATCCGTCGAGTGCCGTAACCGACCCGAATGTTCCCGAGAATTACCTTTTCCTGAAGAATCAGTATGCGGCGTCGTATCACCGCGACCGAGGTATCCCTAATTGGGTAAGCTGGCATCTCGACTCGTCTTGGCTCGGAGGCGTAACTCGCGCCGAAGACTTTATGCCTGACGCGACCCTACCGGCAGGCTGGTATCAAGTAACCTCCAGCGATTACACGGGAAGCGGCTTCAACCGGGGCCACCATACTCCGTCCGGCGACCGGACCGCAACTATTCCCGATAACGAGGCTACGTTCCTGATGACAAATATTATGCCGCAGGCAGGCCACAACAATCAGGGCCCCTGGGAAGAGCTGGAAAGTTTCAGCCGGGTACTTGCCGGGCAAGGGAACGAACTCTACATAATCGCCGGAGGCGTTGGATCGGGCGGGGTCGGGGAAAACTCTCCGAATACGATCACGACGATTGCCGGCGGCAAGGTCACTGTGCCTTCCTATACCTGGAAAGTGATCTTAGTCCAGCAAAGCGGAACAGCGGATGTGACCCGCGTCACAACCTCAACCCGCACTATTGCGGTCATTATGCCGAACCGTCAGGGGATCCTGAACGATAACTGGCAGAAATACCTTGCAACGGTCGATCAGGTCGAAGCACTTACCGGATACGATTTCTTCTCGAACGTACCTGTTAATATTCAGGCAGTGATCGAATCGCAGCTTGACGCCTCCAGCAACGCTGGCCCGCAGCCGGTAACTGGGGGAACGGTCGCGAACCTCGTTATCGACTCCCCGAATTCAGCACTTACAGGAACAGTTACGGTCACCGGCAATCTCCGCCTCGGCGGCAGCACGCTGATTACGGGAAGCAACCGGGTTATTCTTGGCCCGAGCGCGACCGTAACACGCCTTAGCGGGTATGTTATCGGCGATGTCGAAAAGCAGTTCGCGGACCTGGCTTCGCCGCTTTTTGAATATCCGGTGGGAACAGCTAATGGTTACTCTCCTGTCACGACTCAGCTTACGGCTCTCGGCATTTCGCCTTCAAGCCTGACGGTTGCCGCCATTCAGGGAGCGCATCCCAACGCTCCTACACCGGAAGCTGCCCTTAAGCGCTACTGGGATCTGGAAGAGTCTGGAGACCTGACCGCTAATCTCACTTTCAAATATCTTGATATTGACGTACCTTCATCGGTGCCGAATGAATCGACTCTAAAACTGCAGCGATACTCCGGCGTCTTTACCGAGATTCCGTCTACCGGAGATGCCGCTCTCAATACGCGGACAACGTCATCCGGCATAAGCGAATTTTCTGACTGGACAATGTTTGGCAGCCTCGCACCAACGGCAGCAGGGGTATCAGTGTCAGGAAGGGTAACGAGCGGCGGACGCGGCGTGGCCAATGCTGTCGTCGTTTTGACCGACGAGAGCGGCAATCAATTGATTGCAAGGACCGGTTCATTCGGGTATTACCAATTCCGAAATGTACCGTCAGGAAGCACGTATATCGGTCAGGTACAAAGTAAGCGGTACATATTTGAATCGAGGGCTGTGACCGTTGACGACCAGGTGACTGATTTGGATTTCGCTGCTTTACAATAATGCCTTGATCCTACGATGCCTTGGAAAGTTACTTTTATGAGAGCGGCCTGAAAAGGCTGCTCTTTTTTGTGTATAATTCCAAGTAGATGCCAAATCCCGTCTACGACCTGCAGGAATTAAAAGACCTTTACCTGATCGACAAATTAACGTTGAAACAGATCGGCGAGAAATTTGGCGTCAGCAAGCAGGCCATTCATTCACGCTTGCAATTGGCAGATGTCGAACTTCGGCCACGTTCGAGGATGCCGCTGAATATCGACCGTGAAACGCTTCTCGATCTTTATGTAAATCAAAAGCTAAGCCCGGCGAAGATCGGCGAAAAGTTCGGACTAACAAATAGTGCGATTAGGCAATATCTAATTAAGAACAATGTGCCAATACGCGGGAGGGGTGAAAGTTTCATTAAGTACCCGCAGATTCGAGAAATGAAGCCGGGCGAATCAATCGAATTGCCGCGATCTAAAACTAAGAAAAACCCTTTTGTTGATTACTATATGATGGCAAAGAAGGCAGGAATTCGCGTGTCGATGCAGACAATTGATGAAGAAACATTAAGGCTGACACGGGTGAGCTAGAACCATGGCAAAAAGAAAAGCTCACATTAACAACGAAGAGTTGAAACGTCTTTATGACGACAACAAGACGTTCGAACAGCTTGCTGCTGACTTTGGGATTTCGATGGGGACAATTGGTAGGCGGTTGCGAATGGCTGGCACTGTAATTCGCCCGGCTGTAAGGCGTTCGGCGGTAGTCGATCACCAACTGGCTGCCAGTCTTTACCAAGACGAAAAACTCTCGGTAGAAAATGTAGCCGTCAAAATGGGTATTTCGGCGGCAGATATAACGAATAGTCTCGACTCAAGCGGCATAGCCCGCCGATCAAAAACAGCTCATAGAAAACGGAAATACCCTGATCTTAATAACCTCGCGATCGGCGAATCTTTTGAAATACGGCGGCCGGCGGGACGTCAGCCGCATACGCGCCTCTACGATAAGGCGGCGAAAATAGGTATCAGGATTGCTTTCAAAACAATTGACGCAAATACGGTTCGAATAACGCGAATGCCCCCCGCACCTCCAAAACCCACGCTTGATGCGGAAGAAATAAAGAGGCTCTATCAGGATGAAAGTCATTCTATTGTAAAAATTGCGGCCCGCCTTGCAATCGGGGAGGCAAGAGTTAAGTGGCTGTTGAAAAAGACCGGCGTAGAAATGCGTCCTGCTTCACCGCGGCGATTCGAGGCGGACGAAGAACTGATCTTAGGTTTACTGAAACGAGGTGAGTTGTCTGTTAAGGAGATCGCCGTTAAAACCGGTGTACCGGCGAGACATATCCAAAAAATTCGGCGGAGTGACCCTGAAACGAGTCTCCAAAATAAGCCTCCGGAGATCTATGCCGAAATCACGGCCCTGACAATCGGAGACTCAGTCGATTTTTTGCGACCCGTCGGAAACCGACTACACCAGCGTTTTTATAAGTTGGCCGAGAGAAACGGTATGCGAGTCTCGTTCAGGTTTCTCGACGATTCGACTGTTCGGGTCACCCGCGTAAAATAGAGTCTTTGGGACGGATGCAGTTTGTAATCTACGCGGCGTATATGCTTTCCGAACTCGATAGCCGGCAAGAATCCCGGACCGCACAAACGCATGAAAACGTCGCAGAGATCTCCACCCGACTAAAAAATTTTAACCCAGACGCACGTTCGGAGCTCGACTTTACTTCTCCATTCGAATGGATGATCGGTTCCATTCTTGCGGCACAGAATACAGATAGGATGATCTGCTTTTCGCTCATGTTCAATGCATCATAACCGCACTCGAAAGATTTGCTCAATGTCGGTCGTGTAATGAGGTGAAAGGTGATTTCGGGTCATCCGCCAATTCTGGTGCGATTTCGAAGACATTCCAAAGCGTACTGTTTGGCGCCCGTATTTTTGATTTAGACCGTCCATCGATTTCATAAGATCGCGGTCCCGTTGATACTGCTGCTCATCGAAAAGCCTTTTGGTTTCGCTCGTTGTTGGCTGTAGTCCGAGAAGAACAACGCCTGATTTGCGATAGCCGTACCCGAGAAGAGGAGCGTGGCCGGGCCTACGCTGCCTATTTCGCCCTAACGCATGCCTGTTGGCTGATCACATATCCCGCCTTCGGTTACGCCGCTGTCTGGTGGGGAACTCCGCTGACGTTTACTTTGGCGGGCGTAGTCTGTCTCGTTGTTGTTATGTTTGCGTTTTTACTCGGTGTTCCACAACACTGCCCACCTACACTCTGCTAAAGGGAATTAGAATAATCAGCACATCAGTAAACCAATGAATGAGTTTCGGATAGCGGGGTATCTTCCAGATAAAAGTGAGCGGCTTTTGCTGGCGAGCCGAGAGTAGGGTGGAACTTTAGCTGCCTACTGCTTGCTGTTTAGATCTGAACATTGTCCAGACTTTAATGAGCGACTTCCAGAATTAGAAGCTCCCTTTAAATGGAAAAAAGAGCCAGAGTAAAATTTCAGGCTCTTTCTTACTAAATTCACTAAATTTCCCAAGTTATCTGGATGTCACAACGCCGCAGTCTCTCGGACAATTCGTCGAGTTTTCGCCGCAGCGGGGATTGCAGTAACCATCACCGCACTTGCCGCATTTAGATGCGATATCCACACCAAGGTCGCACGCAATATTACCTGCATTTACATAAAAGGCCGAGCCGATTCCAATAACGAAAGTCGCCATGACGGTTATCAATACCTTAGTAATTTTCATCTTTCCTCCTGTTTGCTTAATTGTGTCGGCCTTAAATATAGAAGGCCGCCAAATAAATCAGATTCATAAGTCCGATTACAACTCATGAAACGGGTAATGTTGCAGAAGATTTCTGCAATTGGGATTTGAGCATTTTCGATTGTATGCCACCTCATGAGCATTTAACAAGATTTTTAAGGTTGTTTTGCCCGTTTAATAACTTTAAATCAAGAGCGGCTCTTTTTCGTCTGAGTACCACAACAACAAGAATTATTAAAAAAATTACTCCACTGATAAGAACTAGTAGAAACCGTTTCGGAATATAAGATTTGAAGTATTATGTGTGCCGTCGGCTTCAATCAACCCAAGGTCTCGGGCAAAATAGATATTAGATTTTGAGCTCCATTAATACATGCCTTAAAGCGTCTTTTTGTTAGCGGTCCCTGAATTTGCTTCATAGATCCACAAATAAGGAAGTTTTCGGACAACGAGCAAAAGAGTTTTGCTAGGCATAATCCATAATCTGATATAAAGAGAGGTGTTTGTTAACAAACACACTGTTTGCAAAGACGCAGACAAGCCGCTTCTGGACGCACGCCACAAGACATACAATCACACCTAAATCACGTATTCACAACGAATAATACACCCCCATGATCAATGTTCCTAATGGCATAGCTTTTGCATTGTGTATGGAGAACTAGGATAAGTCCAGAGATTAATCAGCGTGTTTTTGGGGGCTAATTATATGATTGCGGTAAATAAATTACACTTAAATTTTAAAACGATCGCGGCGGTGCTTTTGATGTCGGCCGCGTTTTGCACGAATGGAGGAATCACTCAGACTTTCGCCCACGGAGGAGAGGACCACGGAGATCAAAAGCCGGCGGTCGCAAAGACCGAAAATGGCACGGTATCGCGAACTGGCCGGCTCGGCGATTTTGAGATATTACTGAAACATTCTTTGCTGGAACCCGACACCGCAGCATTGGGGCGCCTCTTTATTACCGGATTCGCTACTAACGAACCTGCGCCGAATGCCGATCTTAAGGTGCAAATCGAGTCGGCAAGCGGAGCGGTGACGGAAATTCCTGTCGAAAAATCCGAAGCCGCAGGGTCATACTTGCTAAAAATTCCAGCCTTGCCCGGGGGTGGGTACACCTTCAGGGTGATATCCGCGGCAGGCGGAAAATCCCAGACACTTTCGTTTTCCGGCGTTGAGGTAGCGAATCAGGAAGTTGCGACTTCGCTGGGTGGAAGCGGCTCCTGGACGGGTACAGCATTAACGGCAACGCTTCTTTTGGTGGGATTGATTATGTTAGGCGGATTAGTTTATTTCGCGGTTCGGGTCGTAAGAGAACCCGTGTCCCAAGAAGCAGTATCTGCGTAACATATATCACCATGTACTGGGAAACATTTTCAACGAGCCAGGGTAGTTACAAGGGGATGAAGTCCATTTTATATCTTCTGATTTGGGGGGCGGCTTTTTTCATGCTTGCCGTCCCCGTCTTTTCTCAGGATCAGCCGATCCTCGCGCCGACACAGCCTTCCGTAAAGTTGTCATCGCAGCAGTTTGTCGACCAGGACGGGCTGAGCGTAAGCCGATTAATTGAACTAGGTACGGGGCGCCGAGCGGATTTGTTCGCAGCACGTCAAAGGCTGGCGATTGCCGAGGGGAAACTTTTGCAGGCGGGTTTCCGGCCGAACCCTACTCTAGACGGCGAATACGGGAGTCCGCGATTTCTCGGCGGAGAGTCCGAATATGACCTTTCAGTCGGCGTAAGCCAGGTGTTTGAATTGGGCGGGAAACGCCGCCGGCGGGTCGCGGTCGCGGAGCTTGAGCTTGCTCAGATTCGTGCCGAGGTCGCTGCGATAGAGAGACAATTGATCATCGGCATTCGCTCTGCTTACACCAGTGCTCTTTCGGCCGCAAGGCAGCTTGATGTCCTGGAACGGCTCATGGCCGGGAACGCGGAAATAGTCCGCATTACTGAAGCACGGTTGAAAGAAGGTGATGTAGCACCGCTCGACGTTAACTTGGTAAAAGTCGAAAACGATCGCCTCAAAGTGCAGGCGATCCAGGCGCGGAGCGACTTGGAAAGCTCGCTTCTGGAGATTCGCACGTTGATCGGTGCCGATTTGGCGGAAAGCCTGCGTCTGGCGCCGCAGGCGGATCGCCCGCCGCGTTTTGATGTAGGGCTAAATGAATTGACCGAAACTGCGCTTCGGGACCGGCCCGATCTGCAGGCGGCGCGTCTTGGAGAAGAACTGGGAACGGCAAGAATCAATCTCGCCCGGTCAAACGCCGTCCCGAATATCGCCGGGTCAGTCCGGTATTCACGGTCGAAAGGAATAATCGATCTGCCCGGACCGGTAAACGGCATTGATTTCGTGTCCGATTCGGGTAACGAACTTACATTCGGCGTGTCGGTGGATATACCGATCTTCAACCGAAACCAGGGCGAGATCGCCTCGGCAACCGGAGAACGGCTCCTGGCGACTCGTACCAGAGAGTATTTGGAGAGTACTGTAAAAAGGGACGTCGCGGTGGCGTACCGCAAATACCGGGCAGCGGCGGAATCACTTGTCGTTTATTCCACGCAGATCCTGCCGCGATCCGAAGATAATTTAAGAGCGGTGAGAGCCGCGTACGGGCTTGGCGATTTTTCGATTTTCGAAGTCGTCAATGAGCAGCGCCGACTGGCCGAAAGTGTGACCAACTTCAACCAGATATTGCGCGATTACTATAACGCCCTGACCGAGCTCGAAACGGCGATCGGCACAACGCTCCCGCCCGCGGGATTCGCTCCCGGCAGCACTTCAGTCTTGCCGGACACTAATATCAATCCGGGACAAGTTGACCGATCGAAGCTTTTAAAGTCCATCGAAAGCTCCGTCTCTCCGAAGACGAGTTTTCTACAAACGACAATTAAGGAAAATAACAAAAAAGAACAACCGTAGAGGAAAAAAATGAAAATACTTACAGTTTTATCGATTGCCGGGTTGAGTTTGCTGGTCGGCGTGGCAGGTGCGTGCTCATCGGATTCGGCGCCGCCGAATACAGCCGGCACGAACCGCGCGGCTACAACTTCAAACGCGACAGCCGTCAATACTGCCGCTCCCGCGAAGGCCGACGACGAGACACCTGCCGTTGTAAAAACCGCCTTTCCCGATGCTCAGAGCTTTACCACTCAGCACAAGGACATCCCGAAGGATGCCATTGCCGGTATCGAAAAAGACACGGGTGCGAAAGTTCCCGCTACGGACCACCATTCCTACCTGGCGTTCTCGACGGCGGGCGGCAAGCGGACACAGATCGGGGCAGCGACGGTTGTAAAAGCTGCTGGCAAGGATGTCGTCATCATCTACGCTAACAAAGACGGCTCACCCGCTATCCGCGAGGTGCGCGCCGAGGGCGTGTCGCCGGAGTTTCTCAAACAGTTCGCCGGAAAGGGCCATGACGATATATTTTCCGTAGGCAATGACATAAAGGTAGCGGGCGGCGTGGACGACGCGACCGCGAAGGCGATTGCACAGGCCGTTCGCATCGATTCGATGTCAATGCAGACGCTTTACGGATCGGCGCACGCTCACTAGAGTTCTTCATGATTGATGGAAAGGCGGCGGTGTAGAAAGCCGCCGCTTCAGGTATTGGGTAGGATTGCTTAGCGACGAAAAGGGAATGAACACAACCAGTTTTTACAAGCGGCTTCGGAAACCAACGGCCATTGCACTGTTGGTTTCCGGTTTATTTATCGGCCGCGCATTTGTCTACGCGGCCGGAGAACAAGGTGCTCCGGCCGCTGCGGGGACTTCGACAGCGACCGCCGTTCCGATCGCCCGTGCCGAGAGAAATGTCGACACTGAGGCGGGCAGCTTCAATTTTAAGGTTGAACGTATGCCGGCGGATCCGCGTTCCGGCGAACTGGTGCAGACAGCTCTCCGGGTATCTGAAAAGGTCGAGGGCGGATTTGGCGGGGGCGAACCCGCGGCGATTACCGACGCGACGGTTTCCCTCAGCGTTACGACCTCCGACGGCGGAAGCGTCTCAGACAATATTCCGGCGACCTTTCAAGAAGGTTTTTATTACGTGAATCACACATTTTCGGGCACCGGAAATTATAAGCTGATCTTTAACGTGACAACGGGTGACGGACGCAATGTTTCGGCCGACTTTCCCGTGAGCGTCGTCCGGGCGGCCGTGAACTGGACGTTCTGGATCGGGCTAATGCTGCTCGGTTTAATCAGCTTTGGCCTTGTCGCCGGAGTGTTTTACGCAGTCGGCCGGGACGAAAACGGGAACCGGAATATTCGGAAAATTGTACCGGTTGCTCTGCTGGCTTTGCTGTTTTTTGCTTTTGGAACTTTCGCCTTGGCTTATTTCGCACCACCACGGGAAACGAGAGCAATGGGAGATTTTCACCCCACTGGCGAAGTCCCCGCGGATGAAGCGAATGCCGGTAGGCTGGCGCTCCTCACCGTGTCGAAGGAATCGCAGATACTTTTCGGCATCAAGACTGCTGCCGTGGAAACCCGACAGATCACGAGCGGGCTAAAAGCGACCGGCGTGGTTCGGGCCCGGCCCGATTCTCGCGGCGTTGTCGTGCCGCCGGTTGCGGGCAGGGTTATCCTGCGCGAGGGTTTGGCTCTTGGATCAGCGGTAGGCCGCGGCGAGCAGATCGGCTCCGTCGAGCAGATTCTCGATGTCAGTGGACAGGTCGGGCTGGAACAGCAGCGGCTGGACGTTGAAGGCCAGCAACGCGATGTTGAGGCCCGGCGACTGGAACTGCGGAACACCGTCCTCACGCTTCAGGGCCAGCAGGCACAGCAGCGGGCTGCGGCCAGTCAATCCAGAACGCGGCTTGAGCAGGCCCGCCGGGAGCTGCGCCGGTCCGAAAATTTACTGGAAGCGGGTGCCGCTCCCCGCCGGAGGGTGGAGGAAGCCAGTACAGCCGTCAAAGTAGCGGAACAGGAGGTAACGGCGGCTGACCGGCAGGTGGTCTTGCTCGATAACCAGATCAAACAAGCACAGGGCGGCCAGGCCATCTTTAAAAATCCCCGAGTCAATCAACCGACGCGTTCCTTTCCACTGACTGCCCCGGTCACGGGAATTGTCGGCGATATCAAGGTAACGAGCGGCCAGCTTGTGGAAACCGGCACGGAAATAATGTCGGTGGTCAACCTTTCAACAGTTTTGATCGAAGCCCAGGTGTTTGAAGGCGACCTGCCCTCGGTTCGCGAATCGACCCGAGCGAGTTTTACGAATGCTGCTTTGGCGGGCGAAATCTATACGATCGGAACATCGGACGGCGACGGCAGGCTCATTTCGATCGGCCAAACCGTCAACGAACAGACGCGGACTGTTCCCGTCATCTACGAAATGAAAAATCCGGCTGGACGGCTCAGGGACGGCATGTTTGTCGAAGTCACGATCGACACAAGCGCTGGGCGCCAGGTCCTGTCCGTGCTAAAGCAGGCGGTTGTCACCGAGCAGGGGCAGACCTTCGTTTTTGTTTTCGACGGCGGCGAAACGTTTGAAAAGCGGGCGGTGGCCCTCGGGGCTGAAGGTGCAGATTATTACGAGATCAAATCAGGAGTAAAAGAAGGCGAAAGGGTTGTAACCGAAGGTATTTATCAGCTTCGATCAACACAGCCCTCAGCTTAAACAAGCAAAATGAAAAAAGAAAAAATATTAATGTTACCGGCGATGATTTTGGTCATTTCGGGAGCTGTCTTTTTTGCGGCCTGTACCGGAAATCAGAACGCGGGAGCCGACATGGCGACGAATACAACCGGTAATTCCGCGGCAAATAACGTTAGCGAGACGACAAATGCGGAAGCTGCGCACCGGGTTGAATTCAACAGCGAACCCGCGCAGGTTCAGGCCAATCAGCCCGCGACACTCAGTTTCTTCGTGAAGGACAAACAGGGAGCTATTGTAAGAGATTTGAAGATCGTTCATGAGAAACCGATGCATCTTCTTCTTGTATCGAGCGATCTGGCGGAGTTTTATCATATTCATCCGGAACAGTCGGCGGACGGTAGTTATAAAGTTACCCATACGTTCCCGAGCGGCGGCGATTACAAAATGTACGCGGACTTTACGCCAAAAGACGCCGTCCAGGTTGTGGAGCAGATCGAGGTTAAAGTCGGCGGGCCGGAGCGCTCAAAGGTGCCGCTTGTTGCGGACGCTAAATATGAAAAAACGGTGGATGGTTTGAAAATAGTGATGAAGCCAAGCGCCGAAATTAAGGCCGGAGGGGAATTAACGCTCGACTTTCAGGCGTTCGATGCTCAAAGCGGCAAACCCGCAAACGACCTTCAAAATTATCTGGGAGAACTTGCCCACTTCGTCATTATCAGCGAGGATCTAAAGGATTTCGTGCATGCTCATCCGATGGCAAAGGGCGAATCGATGGATTCGATGAAGAGGGGCGAGGCGAAAACGGAGGAGCACAAGGCGGACGGACACGATCATTCTACGATGGAGGGCACATTGACGGAGCCGAGCGCATCGGAGGTTTCAGCACACACTGCATTTCCGAGAACTGGATTCTATAAATTATGGGCACAATTCCAGCGCGGCGGAAAAGTCATTAGCGTTCCCTTTGTTGTGGATGTTCCGGCTGGCAACTCTGAACCGGTCAAGGCCGCGAACGTTCCGGATGGGGCGATAAAAATCACTGTTTCGGCGAGTGGCTATGAGCCGTCGTCGGTGCCGGTGAAGAAAGGACAGAGCGTCAAACTAGCATTTTACCGGCCGGACGCAGCAGGCTGCGGCGGCGAGGTGGTTTTTCCAAAACAAAATATCACTAAAAAATTGCCCGTTGGCGAAACCGTCATCGTTGAATTTACGCCGACAGAGGCCGGCGAAATTGCGTTCGCGTGCGGCATGGACATGATGCGCGGCAAAATCGTGGTAAGTGAAAACTAGAATTTTAGATTAAGAGTTCAGGAGAAAAAAAGTATGAAAACAATAAAATTATCTTTAGCTTTAATGGCGTTAATTGTTGGTCTCGGCAGTGCGCTTTTTGTCACAACGAACGCGGTTGAGGCCCATACGCGCACGATTAAAATCAAAGTAGACAAAAGCGGGTTTTCGCCGTCTTCGATTGATGTAGAAGCGGGACACAAACTTAACCTCGTATTTAATCGTTCCGATAAGGACAACTGCGGCGGCACCGTCGTTTTGTCGAAATACAAAATTCGCAAATCTCTGCCCGTCGGAAAAGATGTCATCGTCACCATTACGCCAACGAAGGCAGGTAGTATTTCCTTCACCTGCGGTACGGGAAAGATGAAAGGCAAAATCCTAGTTACCGATTAATAACAGGAAAATTAGCAAAGGGAAAAAATGAAAACAATAATTTTAACGGTCGTTTTAGGAGTCATAGCGATTGCTTCGGCGGCATGCAGCCAGTCGGCAGGCAACGCTAATAGTGGTTCGGCGATGAATCATAACGGAATGATGAAGAATGGCAACATGGCCATGAATCACAATTCTATGCCGATGAATGCCAATCACAATATGTCGGCGATGCACGACGAAGGGATGAAAAGCTCGCCGAACGCCGCCGCGCAGCCGTATGATTTGCAGTTTCTTGATACGATGACGCACCACCATCAGGGTGCAGTCGATATGGCGAAGATGGCATTGGCGAAATCGCAAAACCCCGAACTGAAAACATTCGCACAGAAGATTATCGACGACCAGAACAAGGAAATAGCGCAGATGAAAGAATGGCGCGAAAAATGGTATGCGGGAAAACCTGCGGCGATGAATATGGAAATGCCCGGAATGAACGATTCAATGAAGATGATGATGGGCGAAGGGATGAAAAAAATGGAGGCCATGACAGACAAGGATTTCGACATTCATTTTCTCGATATGATGACACCGCATCACGCCGGAGCGACGACGATGGCAAAAGAGGCTTTAACAAAAGCTGAACACCCGGAAATCAAGACGCTTGCGAATCAAATTATTAAAGCTCAGGAAGCTGAAATAAAACAGATGGCCGATTGGAAAGCGAAGTGGTCGAAATAGGAAGTTTGTTTTCGCTAAAACAACCGATGGATACGGCGCGAAGAGATTCGGCAACTAAAAACCAAAGGACGCGGCTCAATAGTCTTTACCGCTTCAAGCGTCATTTTTACGATTTGACGCGCCGGTTCTTTCTATTGGGGCGCGACGAGCTATTGCGGCGGATGGATGTTAAACCCGGCGAAACTGTTCTCGAAATCGGCTGCGGCACTGGCAGAAATCTTTTGAAATTATCGAGTTTTGCACCGCAGGCGATACTTTACGGGCTCGACGCGGCGGATGAAATCTTAATAACGGCGGCAGCGAAATTCGCCGTGCACAACAAGCAAAAGGAAATCGTTTTGGGGCAGGGTTTCGCGGAGGAATTCGACTTTGAAGACACTTTCGGGCAGAGCGAGCCGCCCGACAAGATTTTTATTTCCTATTCGCTCTCGATGTTCCCCGCGTGGCGCGAGGCCTTGCGTAACGCACTCGATAATTTGGAGTCAGGTGGCGGTTTATTCATCGTGGATTTCTGGGATGGCGCTCTTCTGCCGATTTGGTTCAATCGGCTGCTTCGTTGGTGGCTCGGACTTTTCAAAGTTTACGCCCGCCCGGAGTTTTTAGAATTCTTCAATGAATTACAAATGGAAGGTGCGGGCAAGTTGACCGTTACCCCAGTCGGACGACGCTACGCTTTTGTTGTTCATTTTCAAAAAAGTACGACGGCATGAGAGAAGTTTAAGAGCAGTAATTTATGAACGCAATAATCAAGTGGGCATTACAAAACCGGCTGATTGTCGTGGCAATCGCGGCTCTGCTTTTCGTTTGGGGAAGTTATGTCGCGCTCAATCTGCCGGTCGATGTTTTTCCGGACCTTAACAAGCCCACAATCACGATTTTGACGGAAGCGGAAGGGCTTGCCCCGGAAGAAGTCGAAACGCAGGTTTCGTTCCCGATCGAAACAGTTATGAACGGCGTGCCCGGCGTAACGCGCGTTCGGTCGCAAAGCGGCATCGGGCTTGCGATCGTATATGTTGAATTCGACTGGGGAACTGACATCTACCGCAACCGGCAACTGGTTGCCGAGAAGCTTTCCGAAGCCCGCGAACAATTGCCCGAGGGAGTTTCTCCATTTCTCGCTCCAATCTCGTCGATTATGGGCGAGATCATGCTCATTGCCGTGACCTCAAAAGACGGCAAAACAGATCCGCTCGACGTGCGGACTTTGGCGGATTGGACTATCCGCCCGCGTCTTTTGACGATTGCGGGAATCTCTCAGGTGATCCCGATTGGCGGCGGCGTGAAGCAGTATCAGGCACTCGTGTCCCCGGAAAAACTAAAACAATTCGGCGTGACAATTGAAGAAGTAACGACCGCTTTGCAAAAATCGAATTCCAATTCGACCGGCGGGTTCGTTGACGCGCAATCGCAGGAATATTTAGTCCGGAATCTCGGCAGGTTTTACACGATTGACGAACTGAAACAAACGGTCGTCGCTTACCGCAACAATACGGCGATTCGACTGGGAGATGTGGCAAACGTCGAATTCGGAGCGCAGATCAAACGCGGCGATGCCGGCAGCAACGGCAAACCCGCCGTGATTATGTCGGTGCAGAAACAGCCCGGAGCTTCCACGATTGAATTGACCGAAAAAGTTGAAGCCGCAATTAGGGAACTGCAGACGACCTTGCCACCCGATATCGAAATCAACACGAATCTTTTCCGGCAGTCAAACTTCATCGAGGCTTCCATCGGCAACGTAATTGAAGCCCTGCGCGACGGCGCAATTCTGGTCGCAATAATTCTGTTCTTGTTTTTGCTGAACTTTCGCACGACGGCTATCACATTAACGGCAATTCCGCTTTCGTTCGTCGTTACTTTTTTGGTTTTATGGGCCTTCGGCATCTCGATCAACACGATGACTTTGGGCGGTCTGGCGGTTGCTATTGGCGAGCTGGTTGACGATGCGATTGTCGATGTTGAAAACGTCTTTCGCCGCCTTCGTGAAAACCGGTATTTGCCGAATCCGCGTCCGTCGCTTGAGGTCATCTATCATGCTTCGCTCGAAATCCGCTCGTCCATCGTCTATGCGACGATAATCGTCGCCCTCGTCTTTCTGCCGCTTTTTATGCTGACCGGCGTAGAAGGCAGACTGCTTGCTCCACTCGGCCTAGCGTATATCACGGCGCTCGTGGCATCGTTGTTCATTTCGCTGACGGTTACGCCCGTTCTTGCTTCTTACCTGCTG
>JANMSP010000371.1:0-20429 GCA_031389475.1 Pyrinomonadaceae bacterium | reverse complement strand
AGTAAGGCGGATCTGATTCTTCATTTATCCTTTCGCCTTTATCCTTTATCCTTTCGAGGAACCCAGTCGCTATCGCTCCCGGTTCCGACTCGTCAAAACAGCTATGCCGGATACAATTGTCGCATTAGCAACAGTCCCGGGTCGAAGCGGCATCGGTGTAATTCGCCTGAGCGGCAGCGATTCACTTGTTATCTCTAAAAGACTTGTTCGTGAAGAAAATCTTGATCTCAAACCTCGCACTACTCACCTAAAACAGATTCGTGATCTCGAAAACGCCGAAGTTATCGACGAAGCTCTCATTACCTACTTCAAAGCTCCAAACTCATTCACCGGTGAAGACGTCATCGAGATAAGCTGCCACGGATCGCCTGTTTTGCTGCGGCAGGTCGTGGATATGTGTCTGCGGCTCGGTGCGAGGATGGCCGATGCTGGGGAATTCAGCCTGCGGGCGCTTGCGAATGGCCGGATGAACCTTGCAGAGGCTGAGGCTATTCGCGATCTCATCAACGCTCAAACCATTGCATCGGCACGCCAGGCGGTCCGGCAGCTTCGCGGTGAATTTTCGAATCGGCTGCAGCCTTTGAAAGACGATCTGCTGGATGTGATCGTCGTTCTCGAATCGGCTCTTGAATTTGTAGAGGACGATCTGCCGGAACTCCAAACCGAAAACATCAAAATGCGTCTGGCGGCAATAGCTGACGAAACCGGAAAGATCGCGGCGACCTTCAAAGCCGGAAAACTTATCCGTGAAGGTTTAAAGGTCGTTCTTGCAGGGCGGCCGAACGTCGGCAAATCGAGTTTGTTCAATGCACTGTTAGGCAGCGACCGCGCCATTGTTACCGAAATTGCAGGAACGACACGCGATCAAATCCACGAAAAATTTACGATCAATAATATTCCGATTTCGCTGATCGACACGGCCGGATTGCGCGAAACTGAGGACGCGGTAGAAATCATCGGCGTCGAACGGTCAAAAATGTCGATGGCGGATGCGGATCTGGTAGTAGTTTTGCTGGACGGTTCCGAGGAGATTACCGCCGGGGACAAAGTAATTCTCGAATCGGTCAAAGAACTGAATTATTTAATTGCCATAAATAAATCCGACAAAGCAGATCTTAACCATATCGAAAATCTTAAATCTCAAATTTCAGATTTCAAATTCCAGATTAATGCGGTATCCGCCAAGACCGGAGAAGGCCTCGAAGAATTACAACGCGAGATCATACGGCCGTTCACCAGCGAAGATCTATCCAGTTCCGGGTTTCTTGTTTCCGACGCGAGACACCATGATCTGCTGCTCAGGGCCGAAAGTGAAATCCATAGCTCGCTCGAACTCTTAAACAATAAAACCAGCGAGGAAATAGTTCTTATCGGCCTTCACAATGCGCTCCGCTATCTTGGCCAAATCACGGGCGAAACAACTACCGAAGATATGCTGACACGAATCTTTTCGACGTTTTGTATTGGAAAGTAAGCAGGGCCTGAATCGAATCATTGATCATATAGCTTATACTTTTTAAAGAGTATTTCCCTTGATCTCTGCATCCAGAAAAAGAAAAGGACAGCCATGTCGGCCGTCCTTTTCCTTTTCCGATGAATGCACTAAACGTTACGGATTCGCCGTAAAGTCCAGAGGTCCAACTTCTTCCGTTAGATTTATCGTTTTGCTTTCGAACGCATAGAGCCTATGGGTCGCGGACATGATATAGGTTTGTCCGACTTCTACGCCAGGGAAGCTGTAATAGCCCGTGCTGCTCGTAATTGCGTTTCTGATAGTGCCATTCCCATCTACGAGGGAAACATTAGCACGCAGAATGCCTTGGCCGCCCGCGGTCTTAACTCGTCCCGCAAGAGTGACGGTGGCGGGCGTCGGCGAAAGCCTCAGGCAATCGATGTCCGAATGGGACGAGGCCACGACGACATTAGTGTTCGTATTGCCGTTTGTAACATTCACATGCAGAGCGTTTACCGTAATACTGCCGGGTCCGTTAATCTGTTCGTCGAAAATAATGGTTCCCGCGCCGTTCGGCAGGACAATAGTTTGATTTGGCTGACCGGTAACCGTAACCGGAAAGTTTGCTCCGTTCGGATCCGTAATAACCAGGCCGGTGATACGCGAATCGCCGCCGCACGCTCCCTGGCCGGCGCCGGGGCAGCAATTACACTGTGTATTCGATGAAAGTGTTGTGGCAGTGATGATATAGCCGCCGGCATTCAGCCGAAGATCGTTGACTGTCGATGAAGACTGGCTTGATATGCCGGCTCCGGACGTTGACGATGTCAGCACCCCAGTGCGGAAGATACTGCCGAATACAGACGCCGGTGTGGTCGAGACGATCGAGCCGCCTGTATTCGCAAGTGGACATGTGTCGCCATAGATCGAAGTCGTGGCTGTCCCGTTTGTAGTCAAAATTCCATTGATGCCGGTCGCGCGGCCACTGAAGATCTGTCCTTCGACGGAAGCAGCTCCGACAAAAAGCAGCAGTGCAAAAATAATCCGGAAACTCCGGATTTGAGTTGTTCTAGACATAGTGTTTCCCCCTGAAATTGTAAAATGCATACGTACTAACCTCGTACGTATGAGACTGCCCTGTGCAAGTCGTATGCCTTTACTATTCGCCGTAATCCCCACGATCTTCGAGAGAATTATCGGGTTGAGGCACGCGCTGCATTATGGACGAATCCTCTGAAAGTGATATGGCGTAAAAGGTAACATTAACTGAAATGACAGTCTGTATTCTTGATGACAATCGCACGCACCGCATAGTCAACAAGAGGCTCCGGCATTTGATAAAATCAGGAAAGTCCAACAGAATGTTCAAAATAGATACCTTAAGGCGGACCGGGAAAAGGCGAAATATGCACTCAATATTTTCAATTACTATCGGCACTCTTTTATATCTCGTTACCCTCGGCGCGATTTATTGCGAGGCTGGGTGGCGGGAAACCGGAAATGTAATTCGGGTAACCGAAACGAAAACGAACGGTATCATTTTGGACACTTCGAGCCGCGCAAAAATTTCAGTCAAGTTTTTTGGCAAGGACGTGATTCGCGTGCGGGTAGCTCCATCGGGCAAATTCGAACGCGATTATTCTTACGCGATCGATTACCAGGCCGAACGAAAAATTATTAAAGCCACCATCACTCAAAGCAAAATGGAGATCGTAATAACCGGAACGGGTGGAACGAAAATAGTGATACGAAAGTTGCCGTACTCTTTACAAGTATTCGATGAAAACGGCCGGCTTGTCATCGAGGATGACCCTCGTCGGCCCACACTTTTCGATTCCGTAACCGGAGAAATTCAGACGACGAAATTGCGGAGGAGTGAAACGGAGACATATTACGGTTTTGGCGAAAAGGCGTTTATGGAAATGTCTCGGAATGGTAACTATATCGTCAATTGGAACACCGATACATTCTCTTATCCGGTCGGCACCGACCCGATTTACCAATCGATCCCTTTCTTTTACGCGTTGCATGATGGCAAAGCCTATGGTTTGTTCTTCAACAACACGTTTCGCACATATTTCGATATGGGGAAGACTTCGCCCGAACGCTACACGTTCGGTTCAGCAGGCGGCGAATTAGACTACTATGTTTTCACTGGAGGAAAAGACCGCAGTCCAAAGAAGATACTCGAAGACTACGCGAATTTGACCGGAAAAACTCCGCTGCCGCCGATCTGGGCGCTTGGCAATCAGCAATCCCGCTGGTCCTATTTCCCCGAAAAGCGTGTTCGTGAGATCGCGGAAGGATTCCGCAAGCACAAGATTCCTGCCGATGTCATTTATCTCGACATCGATTACATGGACGAATATCGTGTTTTTACCTGGGACAAAAAGCGTTTTGCTGATCCGAAGAAAATGGTGGCCGATCTCGCGGCCGATGGATTCAAAACCGTGTTGATAATCGATCCGGGCATCAAGGTGGATGAAAAATATGATGCCTATGCGGACGGAAAACGCAGCGGCGTGTTCGTTAAGAATCCCGACGGTACCGAACTTAACCGCGACGTCTGGCCGAAAGCGTCGGCCTTCCCCGATTTTACCGATTCAAAGGCTCGTGAGTGGTTCGGCTCGAAATTCAAGCCACATGTCGATGAAGGCATCGCGGGTTTTTGGACCGACATGAATGAGCCCGGCGTTTTTATGACGGAAAAGACCGAGAAGCCGGAGATTTTTCATCACCCGGATAAAACCTTTCCATATGATACGCCGCACGCAGGTGACGGAATTCGGGATTCTCATCGCCGTTATCATAATGTTTACGGGATGCAGATGGCCCGCTCGACGTTTGAAGGCGTAAAAAAACTCTCGCCGCAAAAACGCCCGTTCGTGTTGACCCGGGCCGGTTTTGCGGGAGTGCAAAGGTTTTCCGCCGTCTGGACCGGCGACAATTATGCAAGCTGGGACCAACTCGCGTTGTCGATCCCTATGCTGGCGAATTTGAGCGTTTCAGGCGTGCCTTTCGTCGGCGGCGATGTCGGCGGTTTTAACGATATGCCGAGCGGCGAGCTATATACCCGCTGGCTGCAGGCAGCGGCGCTCACGCCGTTTCTGCGTTCCCATTCAGTTGGTTGGGTGGGCAATAAAGAGCCTTGGGAATTCGGCGATGAATTTACAAAGATCAACCGCTCGACGGTCGAGCTGCGTTACAAATTCCTGCCTTATTTATACACTTTGTTTCGCGAGCATGAGAAAAGCGGTGCACCGGTGATGCGTCCGCTGTGGTACGAATTTCCAAACGATAAACTGACCTATCTGGTAAATGATCAATTTATGCTGGGCGGAGATGTACTGGTCGCTCCGGTAGCTAAGGAAGGAATGCGGACACGCGAAATATATCTGCCCGCCGGAGCCGAATGGATTGATTGGTGGACAGGCGAAAAGTATCCGGCCGGAAAACTGCCGGGCTTTAAGGTGCCGCTTGACAGGCTGCCGATCTTTATACGCGTAGGTTCCGTCATTCCAACTCAAGGAGTGATCCAGCACACTGGCGAAATGCCTTCGGCTTTGTTAACCCTAAATGTGGCTGCGGGAATCTCGCCGGGAAAGACGGAAATATTTACCCTATTTCAAGATGCGGGTGAGGGCTACGGCTATCGCGGAAATGATTGGAGCGAGACAAAACTGATGCATTCGCAAGGTTCGCTGACGATCGGCCGCAGCGGAAATTTCATCGGCCAGCGGATAAAATTCTTAGAGATCATCGGCGTCACGGCGAATCCAACCGAAGTTCGGGCCGACGGGCAAAAACTAGATCACAAATACAACGCCGCCGAGAAACGCATCAGCGTTGAGATAAACGGCAACGAAAAGGAAATAACGCTGGTTCGCTGAATTGGTTGCTGGCTCCAAATCAATCTAAAACTCTTGAGGTCGATTGGCGGACTATCAGCGTCGGTTCCACGTTGATCGTGGCTGGCGGATCGGTTTCAACTGTTTCGGATAGCTTGGATAACAGCGTTTTGGCTGCAATTTTTCCCATCTCGAAAAGCGGCTGGCGGATAGTCGTGAGGGCGGGATTGTAAAAAGCCGCGGCATAAACATCATCGAACCCCAGAACCGAAACATCCACCGGCACCCGCAAACCCGTTTCCTCGAGCGCCCTAATCGCTCCAATCGCTGAAATATCATTGAATGCAAAAAGCACAGTAAATTTTACGCCGGTCGCCAGCAGTTTTTTTGTTGCAAGATAACCGACCTCGGGCGAAGGCGAATCGCCTTCGAGCTGGCTGCAAAGTCGCGGATCGATCCCGACATTTCTCCGGCGGGCGGCTTCGTTGATCGTGTCCCAGCGAATATCCGTATCCGAACTGAACGCCTGCCCCTTGAGCACCGCAATCTTTCGGTGCCCGAGATTAAATAAGTGTCCGATTCCGAGTTCGGCGGCATGCTGGTGATTGAGCACGACATTCGTTACGCCGTCAATTTCCTCGTGCCCGGAAACATTGACGACCGGCAAATTCGGTACAAAGCGGATCGGCGTATCGACGGCGATAATACCCTCGACCTGACGCTCGACTAAAACTCGCGGAAGCGTTTCTAGTAAATCGTCACGGTGCAGGTGGCTCGCCGTCAAATAAAAGAATCCGTCCCCCGATAAAGCGGATTCGACGCCGTTCAGTACCATCGCCGAATAGCCGTCGCTCAATTCCGGAACGATCACGCCGATGGTATTCGTCCGCTGCACGCGTAGTGAACGGGCGAGGTAATTCGGCCTGTAATTCAATTCCTTCGCTGCGGTAAAAATACGGTCCTTCGTTTCCTTAGGGATCGATTTGGCGGACGGAGCGTTGTTTAGAACGAGTGAAAGGGTCGTCGTGGAAAGCTCAAGATGAGCGGCCAATTGTTTTAAACTTATCGCCAGGCCGTCCGGCTGCCTTTTTTCGGGTCTCACTGATGGGGAGTTTGGTCTTCGCGGCATAAGAATAAATGTTTGATGTTCCCAAGAAAGAACATACGGCAAGGTATCACGGAATTTTAACAAATCCAACTAAAACGATTTATCTTTGCCGTAAAAGTTACCTTTCCGCGCATGCCCAGAAATTTTTAATTTGTTGGCTTTATCAATTGGGTGGGATTCCGGCGTTAAATCTTTCTTAAAAAACTATTGACATATAAAATTAAATGATGATATACACATAGCTACTAAAACGATTTACTAAAACGATTTACCGAATCGAATATTTTTAGAAATTCCGTTCGCAGACTCCCGGCTGCCGAACATAGGCACTCGGCTTTCCGCCCCGGAAAAGCATGCAATTTTAGAATCTACAATTCGACCTTTTGGAGAATCTTATGCGTAAAGCAACTTTCAACTTCGTCAGGCTTTTGGGCTGCATCGCCCTGTTAGCAATGTTTTCGGTTGTGGCTCATGCCCAATTTAAGGGCGGTATTCGCGGCGTAATTTCTGATAACAGCGGGGGCACGGTTGCCGGAGCGACCGTTAGGTTAACTAATAAGGAAACCAGCCAGTCGCAGGAAACGGTGAGCAGCGATGAAGGTTTTTACAGGTTTACAGGATTGGCACCGGGCCTTTACAGTGTTGAAGTCGAACAGCAAGGCTTTAAGAAGCGTGTAGAAGATAACGTCAAAGTTGATGCGGAAGCCATCACCGGCCTTGATCTACCGTTGGAGGTCGGCGGTATTAGTGAGGTTGTCACCGTCGAAGCGGAAAACGTAGGGTTGCAAACTGAGGATCCTAATGTGAGAAAAACCATAACAAACGCGGAGATTTTGCGCTTGCCGCAGGTCGGGCGCGATCCTTATGAACTTGCACGTCTGACGCCTGGCGTGTTTGGCTCAGGAGCCCGTGGATCTAACGGCGGTTCGATTGGCTTGCCGAATACGACGGGGCCCGGCGGCTCGAATGTCTCGATATTCCAGACCGAAAATCAGGTTCCGATCTCCGCTAACGGGCAGAGGCTCTCGGCTAACAACTTCCAAATAGATGGTGTTAGCGTTAATAGTCAAACCTGGGGCGGTGCTGCGGTGATTACGCCCAGCCAGGAGTCGGTCAGTGAAGTTCAAGTCAGTTCCAGCACTTACTCGGCTGAAGACGGGCGAAACTCCGGAGCAGTCGTCAAGGTTGTCAGCAAAAGCGGAACCAATATTTTTCACGGCAGCCTGTTTTTCAAGTATGCCGACCCAAGCTTAAATGCATTTAATAAGTTTGGTTCCGGAACGAGGGTCGAGAATAAATTCCGTCAATACGGCGGCAGTCTCGGTGGGCCGATCTGGCGTGAGAAGTTGTTCTTTTTCTTCACTTACGAAGGGGCGCGGAGCAGCAGTAATGTGCCGTACGACGCCTGGATCGAAACCCCGCAATATCGTCAGCGCGTAATTGCACTCAGACCGAATGGGGTGACGGGTAGGATTTTTCAGACTGCTGGAATCGAACCGAGAACTTTGTCGGTAATGCCTAGAACGTGTATCGAGGCTAATTTAGGGCCAATTATAAATCCACCAAATCCGCCGGTAATTCGTTGCATGGAGGTCAGCGGCGGCTTAGATCTGGGCTCACCCGGTAATGGTCCGTCGCCAACAAATCCCTATATTGATGGCTTTAGCATGGGAAGAGGGGCTGGATTTGACGGCATCCCAGACATTCAATTTGCCCGGATTGCAAATCCAAATTCGTTTATTGGCAATCAGTACAATACCCGCATCGATTTTCAGGCAACGGAAAAGGACTCATTCACGGTCTCCACATACTTCACTCCTACGGACAACACTGGAACGAATACCGGTGCGCGGAGCCGTCCGATGGCGGACATTAGTTCGCCGCGCTTTAGCTGGTCGGCGGCAGCGATTTATAACAGGGTAATTTCGGCGACAAAATTTAATGAATTTCGTTTTAATTTCAATAAGTGGAGTTTCGACGAAGTGAAAGCGAATCCTAATACAAATTTCGGTATTCCCCGAATCGAAGTCGAGGGCCTTCCGTTTGACCGGATTCGGTTCGGTGCGGATCGATCGGAAGGAACACCAGGAATCTTTGATGAGAGACAGATGGAATTTCGCGATACTTTTAACTTGGTTATCGGCAATCAAAACATTAAAATTGGCGGCGAATGGCGTAAAGAGAAAAACGGAAACAGCCTTATCGGCGGCGCCAGGCCGTTGTATTCATTCGTCGGTTTATGGAACCTCGCGAATGACGCCCCGATCTTCGAGTCGATCAATGCCGATCCTACGACCGGCGGGCCAGCTACGGGTGAGAGGGAATATTCGAGCAACAACTTCGCTTTTTTCGTTCAGGATGACTGGAGGTTCCGTCCGAATCTAACCTTAAATCTGGGCTTGCGATGGGAATATTTTTCGCCGCTAAGCGATAAATCCGGTCAGCAGAGCAATCTGTTTCTTGGTAGCAACGGGCTTGCAAATGCCCAGGTGCGCCCGGTGGATAAACTTTACGAATCGGACTGGAACAACTTCGGCCCGCAGGCGGGTTTCGCATGGTCGCCAAAAATGCTGGATAACAAGGGTGTTGTCAGGGGCGGCTTTGGCATGGGCTACAACCGCTTACCGAATGCGATTTTCTTGAATGCGCGAGGCAATCCGCCGTTTTTTGCCCGATTTGGCATATGCTGTGGACATACGGGAGAACCATTTGCGAACGGACGAATTTTGTACGCACTTGGAACTAGCGGGTCCCCAGCCAGTTATCCCGCGAACCCTGTTCTCGGTCAAGGAATAAATCCGACTACCGGCGCACCCATCGGCGGGGCGGTGGAGATTTATGGAACGCCGCAAGATTTACCGACGGCCTACGTTTATCGTTATTCGCTGGAAGGAGAATATGAGTTGCCTTACAAACTCGTCGGAACACTCGGTTATCAGGGAAGTTCCGGTCGACATTTTGTCCGGCTGGTAAATCAGAATTACGTGTCCGCCCAAACCAACCCGGCTTTCTTCGCGACCTATTTTGCATCCCCCGATGTCAATACAAATTATAATGCAATGAACGCCCGACTGCGGAGACGGTTTGCGAATGGCTTCCAGATCGATGGTATCTACCGTTGGAGCAAGAGCGAGGACACGCTTTCGTATGAAGGCCCCGGATTCGTCACGAATCAGACATTTCCGGTCGATAACAGTACCGAAAAAGGCCCGTCGGACTACGACGTTCGTCATAATTGGACAGTCTCCGGCCTGTGGGATATTCCGATTTTCCGTAAAGAAAACAGTTGGGCTGGCAAACTTCTTGGCGGCTGGCAGTTGAACGGAATCTGGACATATCACACGGGGTTTCCGTGGACTCCCAAGATCGGTCCGGGTATCCGCTCACTAAGCGGCGATTTCTTCGGCCCTATTCGTCCAATCGCATACTCGGGTACTGCCCCTCTCGCGAATACCAACGCCAATTTTCTGAATGGAGGAATCTTTCCAAACAACATTATTCCGGGTGCAAACTGCAACGATACAGTAGGCGGCTGCAGTAATTATTTTTTAACAACACTTAGAAGAGATTCGACCAATACACCAACCTATTTACTAAATCCTCCGGGAGTAGGAAGAAATGTTTTTCGCGGCCCCAAATACAGTGCTCTCGATTTGAGCGTAATAAAACGTTTTCGATTCAATGGATTCCTCGGAATGCCTGAAGGATCGGGTCTTGATCTGCGGGCAAACTTTTTCAATGTGCTAAATCAGTTAAATCTTGATAATTTTCAATTTGGAGATGACAGTACATTTGCAGACAGGGGACAGTTCGGTAAGGCTCAGAGAGCATTGGCGGGACGAACAGCTGAATTGCAGATAAGATTTAATTTCTAAACGTCCGTAACTGAAAGTACATTTAGTGATTAAGTTGGATAGGAGGAAAAACGCGTAGAATGCTAATTCTTCGCGTTTTTTCGGTTAGCATTTTATTAAGATTTTATTAGACTGCCGTCCCGAGGGAACTTTGTACGCGGAGCGTTTATGACTTTGAATAAATCCCTAGCCTTACTTTTTGTAATGTTCTTTTCTTTTGTGGTATACACTTCGGCGCAAAAGAAACAGGCGGATATAGAAAATAAAATCAATTCATTGCTGCTTCGTATGAGTTTGGCGGAGAAATTGGGACAGTTGCAGCAGTTGGATGGGGAGGCGAATGGGAAGTTTCGGCCGGAGCATTTGGAGATGGTTCGGAAGGGGCTTTTGGGCTCGACGCTGAACGTTCGCGGGGTGCGGATGACGAACGAGTTGCAGCGGGCGGCTTTGGAATCTCGGTTGAAGATTCCGATTTTGCTTGGGTTCGATGTGATCCATGGATATCGGACGATATTTCCGGTACCGCTTGGGGAATCAGCGAGTTGGGACCTGGCGCTGATCGAGAAGAATTCGGCGATAGCGGCGGCGGAATCGCGGGCGGCGGGCGTGCATTGGACGTTTGCTCCGATGGTCGATATTGCACGTGATCCGCGCTGGGGACGCGTGATCGAGGGTGCGGGCGAAGATACATATCTTGGCTCGAAGATCGCGTATGCCCGTGTTAAGGGGTTTCAGGGAAGCGACTACAGTGCAAACAACAAAATACTTGCGACCGCAAAACATTGGGTCGGATACGGAGCGGCCGAAGGCGGGCGTGATTACAACACGACCGATCTTTCCGAGAGAGTTTTACGGGAAACATATTTTCCGCCTTTCAAAGCCGCGATCGATGCCGGAGTCGATTCGTTCATGACCTCATTTAACGACCTCGACGGCGTACCGGCGACGGCGAATCCGTTCGTGTTGAAGAAAATTCTACGCGACGAATGGAAATTCGACGGGCTTGTCGTAAGCGATTACACATCGGTGATGGAATTGATGTTTCACGGCCTGGCCCGAACCGAAGCGGATGCGGCGATGTACGCTCTGAATGCCGGGACGGATATGGAAATGGTCAGCCGTTTTTATAATAAACACGGCGAAGAATTGGTAAAACAGAAAAAAGTGCCGATGGTGGTGATCGATAATGCCGTTCGGAATGTGCTGCGAATAAAGTTTCGGCTCGGACTATTCGACAATCCATTGGCCGACGAAGAGCTTGAGAAACGTGAGGTATTCAAACAAACAAACAAAGATGCGGCGGAGATCGCGGCGGAGAAGTCGTTTGTATTGTTAAAGAATGAACGTGAAACCCTGCCGATCAGCAAAACGGTGAAAGAGATCGCGGTGATCGGTGCACTTGCCGACAGCAAGGTTGACATGAATGGAAGTTGGGCCGGAGACGGGCAGCCGACCGATCCCATTACAGTACTTGAGGCTTTAAGACAGAAGTATCCGCAGACTAAGATACGTTACGAGATCGGCTGCGACGCAAAATGCGAAACCGACGCCGGATTCAAGAAAGCCGCATATGCCGCGAAGGATTCGGATTTTACTATTCTTGTCGTTGGTGAATCGGCAGATATGAGTGGTGAAGCCGCATCGCGAAGCAATATCGATCTTCCGGGCCGCCAGCTCGATCTGGTGAAGGCGGTTCATGCGAGCGGGAAACCATACGCCGTTGTTTTAATGAACGGAAGGCCGCTAACGATAAACTGGCTGGCTGAAAATTCTCCGGCGATACTCGAAACATGGTTTGCGGGAACGATGGCCGGCCCGGCAATTGTCGACACACTTTTTGGCGATGCGAATCCGGGCGGGAAGCTTCCGATCACATTTCCGCGTTCGGTCGGGCAAATTCCTATTTATTACAATCAAAAGAACACCGGTCGTCCGTTCAAGGCGAGCGAAAAATATACGTCGAAATACACCGACGGAGAAAATACGCCGCTCTATCCATTCGGCTACGGTTTGAGCTATACGCAGTTTCGGCTTTCCGATCTCAAGCTCGACAAAACCGAAATTCTCGCTAGCGGCAACATAAAAGCCAGCATAGATGTTACCAACACCGGCAAGCGGACGGGTGATGAGGTCGTGCAACTCTACATTCACGACATGGCGGCGACTGTAACCCGACCGGTTAAGGAATTGAAGGGATTTAAACGAGTTACGCTATTGCCGGGACAGAAACAGCGCGTTGAATTTACGCTGACGCCAAAGGAACTCGCGTTTTTGGGGCGTGATATGAAACCGGTTGTTGAACCGGGCGAATTTACCGTCTATATTGGAACGAGCAGCGACAGCGGATTGCAGAGCACCTTCGAAGTCGTTGACAGACTTGGAGCAAAACCGGCCACGCAGACTTTGCGAAACGAAAAGGTTGACGATGCTCCAAAAGCGGCTGTCCCAACCGCTCAAATCGCAACAGAAGACCACGAATTTCTCGACGATCTGCAAAAACGCACATTCCAATTCTTTTGGGATCATTCGAATCCGGAAACCGGCCTGACGCTTGACCGCTCACGCACCGGTGGAGCGGCTCCGCAGAAAGGCGAAAATCATTACAAGATCGCCAGCATCGCTGCGACCGGATTTGCGCTCGGCGGATACTGTGTTGCGGCGACGCGCGGCTGGGCCACACCCGAACAGGTAAAGGAACGCACCCGAAAAACACTCGATTTTTTCGCCAACCGTTCTGTCCACAAAAACGGTTGGTTTTATCATTTTGTCGATCAGGAAACGGGCGAGCGTCGTTGGAACAGCGAGATTTCTTCCATCGATACAGCATTACTGCTCGGCGGCGTATTGACAGCCAAGCAGTGTTTCAAGAACGATAATGAAATCGTGCAGTTAGCCGATAAGATTTATGGGCGTATCGATTTTCGCTGGATGCTGAACGGTGACCCGTATTTGCTGTCGCACGGATGGCGGCCGGAAAGCGGTTGGATCGCGAACCGCTGGAACGATTACAGCGAGCAGATGATCCTTTACCTGCTCGCGATTGGTTCGCCGACCTCGCCGATACCGCCGGGTTCATGGTATGCGTGGGAACGTAAATGGGCCGAATATGGCGATTATAAGTATCTGGCGGCGGTTTCGCCGCTTTTTATTCATCAGTTTTCACACGCATTCGTCGATTTTCGCGGCCGCCGCGAGCGAAAAGCCCCTTTTATCGATTACTTCGAAAATTCTGTAAAGGCGACTCGGGCGCAAAGACAGTTTTTTATTGGTGCTCTGAGCAAAGAATTTCCTAAATACAACGAAAATATTTGGGGAATGACCGCTTCGGATTCCGCCCGCGGCTATGTCGCCTGGGGTGCTCCGCCGCGACATGAAGCGACCGATGGTTCCATAGTGCCTTGCGCGGTCGCCGGCTCGCTGATGTTTTCACCGGAAATTACTTTGCCCGCATTAAAGGAAATGAAAAGCCGCTACGGCAATGAAATTTACGGAAAGTACGGATTCGCGGATGCTTTTAATCCGCACACGGGCTGGGTTAATCAGGATGTGATCGGCATCGATCTCGGTATCAGCCTGATCAGTGCCGAAAATTTGCGCAGCGGCAATATCTGGTTTTGGTTCATGCAAAATGACGAGATTCGCCGTGCGATGCAGCGCGTTTCTTTGGTATAGTTTGAACGCAAAGCCTTTGACCCAAAAAAAATTCATTTATGTCCCTGCTTGAAATGCAAGAGATCGTGAAGGAATTCCCCGGCGTCCGCGCTCTGGACGGCGTCAGCTTTACATTGGAAGCAGGTGAATTTCATTCGCTAGTCGGTGAAAACGGAGCAGGTAAATCCACGCTGATGAAGGTGCTCTCCGCCGTTTATCCGGTCGGAAGTTACGAAGGCGAAATTCTAATTGATGATAAAATCCGGCAGTTTAAGGGAATTAGAGATTCCGAAGCCGCGGGAGTTGCGATCATCTTTCAGGAATTGTCGCTGGTTAAGGTATTAACCGTCGGCGAAAACATTTTTCTTGGCATGGAGCCGACGCGGTTCGGAATTATAAATTGGTCCGAGCTTTATCACAAAGCTTCGACGCTGCTTCACGATCTGCACTTATCGATCGACCCGCGCGTTCCGGTCGAAAGCCTCGGAATCGGACAGCAGCAGCTTGTCGAGATCGCTAAAGCCTTATCGAAAGACGCGAAAATTCTCGTGCTTGACGAACCGACGGCAGCGCTTACTGAATTGGAAGTGGATACGCTTTTTGGAATCCTGAGAAAGCTGAAGGATCGCGGCGTAGGGATGATCTATATTTCGCACAAGCTCGACGAAGTTTTCGAGATGAGCGATCGCATTACAGTTCTACGCGACGGCAAGACTATCGCGACGCACGATGCGGCGGAGCTAGACAGGGGGAAGGTGATCGCTTTGATGGTCGGCCGCGAAGTCGGCGATATTTTCCCGAAGATTGCACACGAACTAGGCGAGACGGCACTAGAAATCAAGCATTTGACCGCATACTCGGCGGACGTTCCGGACAAGAAATTAGTAAACGATGTCTCGTTCGAGGTGCGGAAGGGCGAAGTTCTCGGCATTGCCGGATTGATGGGAGCTGGGCGGACTGAGCTTCTGATGGCGATCTTCGGTGCGTGGAACGGCAATTTTTCGAGAGAAATATACGTCGAAGGCAACAAAGTGGAGATTGATTCACCTGCCGATGCAATCGAATGCGGTGTCGGATTTGTGACCGAAGACCGCAAGCGTTACGGTCTTATTCTGGAACAAACGATTTTGGACAACATGACCTTAGCCGGTCTTAAATCCATCTCTGGCCGATTTTTGATTAACCGCTCGAAAGAGGCGATGGCGGCTCGCGTTCCGATGAAATCCCTGCGCGTAAAGGCAAATTCGCCGATGACGATTGCCGGAACCTTATCGGGCGGCAACCAGCAAAAAGTCGTGCTCGGAAAATGGCTGCTGACGAATCCGAAAGTACTTTTTCTGGATGAACCGACGCGTGGGATCGATGTGGGTGCCAAACAGGAAATTTACGCAGAGATCAATAAATTGGCACAGGAAGGATTGGCGATTGTACTTGTTTCGTCGGAATTGCCGGAAGTTCTAGGGCTCTCTGACCGAATTTTAGTATTGCACGAAGGCAAAATGTCTGGGGCATTCGCAAGAACCGAGGCAACACCGGAAAAGGTGATGGCGGCGGCAACGGGCCAAGTGAAAATTAATTCATAGCAGCTGGTTGACGTGGCTTTCTCCAGAGGTGCGGCGGTAGTTTAGCCTATGGCAACGCCACAGGAAAATCGCAAATTGATATCGAAGCACCAAAGCTGCGAAGTTATATTGTGGACTTTGGCGGAAGATTACTCCACCACGTTGCGGCTTTGATAGATACGGAATCTAACTCCTACGGCGTTGCCGCAGGCTAAATTACAGCCGCACCCTGGTGCTGAAACCATATTCGATTTTCGGCAATTCTTAGCAAGATTTAAAATATGAGTGAAATAAGCGAAACACCGGGCAAAAAGCGTTTTAAGATCGAGACTTCGGCTCTGCGGGCTTATACGCTGCTTGGCGCCCTGCTTTTTATATTCGTGTTCTTTCATTACGCTACTAGCCCGAACACACCTGAATTCTGGAGCATCGGCCAGCATATTTCACATTTTTTCAGCGGTATCGTCAACGCATTCGGCAATATATTTGCGGGAGCCGAAAATCCGAGTTGGATCACGGACGGCATTTTTATGAAACCGCGAAACCTTTCCAATCTGACAACGCAAATGTCGGTAACGGCAATTCTTGCGGTAGGAATGCTGATGGTTATCGTGTCGGGAAATATCGATCTTTCCGTCGGTTCCGTGCTGGGTTTCGCGGGCGGTATCGCGGCTTTTTCGTTGACGACCCTAGAATACGGCGTGCCGGTTTCGATAATTCTGGCGATCTTGGTCGGTACACTTATAGGTATTTTTCACGGAACGCTGACAGCTTATCTGAATATTCCCGCATTCATCGTTACGCTCGGCGGTTTACTCGCGTGGCGCGGAGCGGTTAAATGGCTGCTGGGCGGCACGACTATTCCTATTTCCAATGACAGTTTCAAAATGATCGGGCAAGGCAATCTCCCGGCGACTTTCGGCTGGATGCTGGCGGGGGCGGCGATTTTGTTTGTGCTGTTCATGGCTTATCAAGGTGCCAAGGCCGTAAAGGATTACGGGATCGGCGAAGCAAATTACATGGGAGCATTGGTCAAAGCCATCGTGCCCGTCGGCGGTATCGTATTGTTTATATTAGTGATGAATTCCTATCAGGGTGTTCCAATTCCCGTGCTTATACTGCTCGCCGTTGCCCTTTTCGGAGCGTTTCTGATGAATGCCACAACGTTTGGCCGCTATCTTTACGCAATAGGTGGAAACGCGGACGCCGCACGGCTTTCCGGCATTAATAATAAATTAAATGTTCTGAAAGTTTATGCTTTGCTTGGAGCTTTGACCGGCATCGCGTCGCTGATATTCACCGCGAGAGTCGGCAGCGCATCGCCGGATGCAGGAACATTAAAGGAACTCGACGCCATCGCCGCCTGCGTGATCGGCGGTGCATCTCTCGTCGGCGGACGCGGAACGATCTTTGGAGCGTGCTTGGGTGCTCTCATCATGGCCAGCCTCGATAACGGGATGTCGCTGCTAAACGTCAAGGATTATATGCAGGACATCATTAAGGGTTCTATCCTCGTCGCCGCCGTGGGGCTGGATATGATGAATAGAAGGCAAGGGTAGATGCGACGGCGTTATTCTCCAACCGCTCTTACCATTGCCTGTTTGGATTCCGCTGCAAACTGTTTCTGCAAATACCGGCTCAACGGATAACCGAGCCTTGCCAAAAAATGATTCGGCCGCGAAAAAGCGTATAAGTCATACCATACGCTTTCGTCCGTTTTGTGATATTCAACCGAAAAGCGTTCTTCGCCTCGCTCGCCGTGTTCGGTCAATGTACCGTAAGCAAAACCGAATTTTTCGATCTGGTCGGTATTTTCATCCAAAACATAAACGATCCGTGCAGCGTTCAAAGACCAAAAGCCAAAATGTCTGATCAGAATCGCAACAGTCTCGCCGACTTCAATCGGCGTATCGTCAAAATATAACTCCGTCCACGAAAGGTAGAACATTTTCCAACTGCGTATAGCTTCGATAGCCCGTTCAAAGGTTTCGCGTCCACTTCCAAGTTGAATACGGTTATGGTCAACTGTGTAAACGGAAGGAGCGCTCGCATTTAGCGTTGCACCAATTTCGCTGTACGAAAATGATGAGTTTTTCTGGCCGTCAACAAATTCCAAAATCCTTTTTTTAGATGGTTTAATAATTAGAAACATCAAGCGAAACTAGAATGTATTGAACGGCTGAGAGAACATGATTAGTGTTCTCTCATTAGCAATAACGCCGCTTCGTTCGGATAACGTCCGCGTCTGTTTAGGACTTGACGCTCAAGAATTTGGTCGCTGTGATTCATTTGTAAAATGCGAACTGTCGCCTCGCCGATTTCCGTCAGAAATTCGATGAGAACTCCGTTAATCCGAAAATGCTCGTGCCAACGGTCAGTACGTGGATTATAGAAACGAATTAATTCGCTCGTGTTGGGTCTTAGCGATGCAATATCACTACCTTTTTAGCGATTACAAAAAACACACGCCAATGCTAAGATTTCCAGCTCGGAAGATCCTCCGTGTTTGCGGCTGATTATGTGTTCGACTTGAAATCTGAAATAACCGTCTTCTTCGGCTATCAAACAATACTCGCAAATAAAGTTGGCGCGGCTTGCCACGATCCGCCGTGTCTCCGGACTAATTAGACTACTCATTCGATAAAAAATCGCGGGCGCGGGCTTTAGCCAGCCGCATCAAATGTTCAAGCTGCAAATAATGGTCTAATTCCGATTTTTCCGGGGAGGATAACTCGCCTTCTTTTTCACGCGACAACAAATCCGTAACTCGATCTTGTGCCGTTTCGGACGGACGAAATGCAATAACGTTTTGTGGAGTAGTTCCGGCCGCAATAAAATCAACAACTTCTTCGTAGGCTTTGATAGTGTTCATAACACAAGCAGGATACTCTTTTATCGTTGATTAATCTAGCGGTTTTAACTTCAAGAAAAAATGCTGAACGGCTGAGATGGTGCGGAGCGAAAGTGTTAACGGACAAGCAATGGAAAACCAAGCAGTCAAATGAAATTAGCTGTTTCGCCCTCACGTCCATTGAATTGTTATGCAGTGGTTGATTGAAGGCTTCTCCATTTTACGGCTGCTGCTTCTTCAGCAAAATCTTCGATTCGCCATCGGAATCCATTTGCAGTTGGCGCGTCGTCGCTTCGGTAACGCTTACGGGCTGACCGGCTAGGTCAGATGCTTCATAAGTTGGTTTTGCAGGTTTGATATATTCGGTCCGAATTGGCGGAAGTGCCGGACTTGACTTGGTTGCCGGAAGCGAATTTGGCTGAGTAACATCAGCAGTTTTCTTCGGTTCCATTCCATAGGATTTGACAAGTCGTGTAATTCCCGATGCCAGCAGCAAAATCGCCGAAATCATCACCAATAACCAGTAAAACGTGCCGGGAATGTTAGCTAACAGTAGAATTGAGACGAATAAAAAACCGAAGCCAAGTATAAGGTTTCTGATTCCAGAACTGAAAAGATCATTATGTTGCTTCGATTGCGGAAGGCGGTCAGGCGTTCTACCTTCAATCACTGCCAATACTTTACCTAAATCCACACCGCAGCTACGGCAAAATTTAGTGTCATCGGAATTTTGTAATCCGCATTTTGGACAAAACATAATAATCCAGTCGTCAAAAATTTATACTGTCTGCAAAGTCACCTTTCTGCCTTACGAAATCTATATACCAATGTTTCAGGACGTATCAAGTTAGCCGCATAACTCATGATTGAGCGGAATGGTTCCGCTTAACAAACAAAATTTGGTTGTTATCCATAATCGTTTGTGGATAATACACTGAATTTATGTGTTACGAGGAACCATTTTGCATAATAAACTTATATCCGCAAAGACGAAATTTTAATACTCGAATATAAATTAGATGGGAAATTCAATACATAGAATTCTAAATCGAGCTTAAATACTCTTCTACGGCAACCTCCAGCGCTCCGCCGATTGCGGCTCCGGCGGGTTCGCCGGCTTCGACGGACCAGCCGTCGATTTTGCCGACGATGCTGCGTTCGATGGCTTCGTTCATTGGGCCTTTGATGAAGCTCCAGCCGTAAACCAGTCGTCCGCTTATAATTACACGCGGGATGCCGACGCCCATTATGACGTTGGCGATACCGATGCCGAGATAATCGCCGATCTTTTCTAGTGTACGGCGCGAACGGTTGTCGCCGTTTTCGGCTTTGCTGACGATCTCGACGAATCGCGGGACGCTTTCTCCTCGGCCGGGCGGACGGTCGCCGAGATAAAGCGATGCGGCGGACGCGGCCGATGCATATTTTTCCCAGCATCCGCGATTCCCGCAAACGCACGGTTTGCCGCCCGCGACAATCGTCATATGGCCGAATTCACCGGCGATACCGCGTCCCAGACCGGTGCCGCGATAGAGCTCGCTGCCGATCACCAGTCCAACGCCGATGCCGGTTCCCGAACGCACCAGTATAAAATTCGACATCGAACCGTCGGCCGAATCACGAAGTTTTAGCCGGGCTTCGTACATTGCCGCAGCGGCAGAATCGTTTTCGACGACGACTTCGACCGATTCGTTTATACGCAGAGCGTCCGCGATATTCACATTCGTCCAGTTCAGATTCGGTGCAAAGATCAATTGACGGCGAAGAGCGTCGGTCATGCCCGGAACGCTTACGCCAATTACCCGCAGCCGCCGATCGGGATTGGCTTTACATAACTTTTCGATTCGTTCGCGAGCCATTCGTAGGGCAGTCTTCGCATCCGCCGGAGTTTCAAAATCGTCCTCGTCTTCGATCTCTCCGTTTAAGGTCGTAATGCCGACCTGAGACCGACGCACACCGAGGTTGACGCCGATAAAATAATCTTCCTCGTTTGCAAACGAAAGAACTCGCGAACGCCGTCCGCTGCCGTCTTTCCCAAGTGTTTCCTCACGAAGAATTCCGCTCGCGATCAGCGGCGCGACGTTATCCGTTACCGTACTTTT
>JANMSP010000364.1:0-6116 GCA_031389475.1 Pyrinomonadaceae bacterium | reverse complement strand
CAATCCAGACATTGCCGCATGGTCTAACCGAAAAAGCAATCGAAGCCGCCAGAAAAATCGTCTTCCAACCTGCTATCAGGGATGGAATTTCAAAGTCGGTAGTTATTACTATTCGATACAGTTTTACAATCTATTAATTGTTAATGGACGAGTCCGAGGCCAGAAAATTGATCTGCGAAGTAGGCGTTTTGCTTTACCAGAGAAGCTATGTGGTTTCTTCGGACGGCAACGTTAGCATTCGTCTTGATGAAAATCGCGTTCTGGCAACGCCGACGATGACGTGCAAGGGCCGAATGACGGAAGATTGCTTGGCCATTACCGATATGGACGGTAAGCCGCTAACGGACAAGAAAGCTTCGTCGGAATTGGCGATGCATCTTTTGATTTACAAGGCTCGTCCCGATATCAAAGCCGTTTGCCACGCTCATCCGCCGCATGGGACCGCGTTTGCCGTCGCTGGACTGGCCATCGATAAACCTATTTTATCCGAAGTAATTCTAACGCTCGGTTGCGTACCGTTAACCGATTACGGTACGCCATCGACCGATGAACTAACCGAAGCAATGAAGCCTTTCGTCGAGCATCATAACGCCCTTTTAATGGCGAATCACGGTGCTGTAGCCTACGGTACAGACCTCTGGCAAGCTTTCGATAGATTGGAAACGCTCGAACACACGGCAAGGATCGCTATCCTTGCTAAGGCTTTAGGCGGAGCAAACGACCTTCCAAAAGACGCGATCGAAAAGCTAATAAATATCCGCGAAAAAGCCGGGTATTTGTCGCCTTCGGCCCGCTGCCAATCATGCGGATACCTGCACGAAGCCGAAATTACATGTGCATCCGGAAACGCTTCCGGAAACGGCTCGAACGGCGGCAAGGTATCGTTCACGCGTGAAGAATTGATCGAGCTTTTGAGTCAAGCGGCCAAATTGAGTTAAACTAAGTACATCTTTAAATCACCCGATAAAATCAGGAGTAAAATTTATGCAGGAAGCTCTGGGTATGGTCGAATGTAAGGGCCTTGTAGCGATGATCGAGGCTGCCGACGCGATGGTTAAGGCCGCTAACGTCCAATTGGTTGGGTATGAAAAAATAGGCGCAGGCTTTGTCACGGCGATCGTCCGGGGCGATGTGGCGGCCGTAAAAGCTGCTACCGATGCAGGCGCGAGTGCTGCCCGGCGCGTCGGCGAACTGGTCAGTGTCCACGTTATTCCGCGTCCGCACTCAAGTGTTGACGAAGCTCTGCCGATAGTAATGAAATAGTTGTCGTTGATCGTGAGTCGATCTGTGTTCGATTTACGATTAACGATTGTCGATTCCTAAGCAATGATAATCGGACGCATATTAGGCACCGTTGTTTCGAGTCAAAAGGACGAACGTTTGCTCGGCAAAAAGCTTTTGATCGTACGGACTATCAATCTTGACGGCACCGATCAAAGCAGCTATGTCGTGGCTGTCGATACGGTTGGCGCCGGGTTTCATGAGAAGGTCATCGTTGTCAGCGGCTCTTCCGCCAGGCTTGCCGAAGGAAACAAGGATTGCCCGGTCGATGCGGCAATAATCGGCGTTATCGATACGATAGATTTCAACTAGATCTGCATGAATTTCGGCGATAATAAAACATCTGCTCTCGTTTTCCTTCGCGTAGTTCTCGCAATATTGATGTTCATTCATGGTGCTTCACGGATCGCGTCGGGAACTGTCGACGATTTCGGCGGATTTCTTGAAAGCAGCGGTTTTCCGCTCGGCTTCTATGTAGCCTGGACGATCACCTTATTTGAGATTATTGCGAGTGTTTTACTGGCCGCCGGATTTTATGCGTGGATTATCGCGGTGATCTTTGCGGTGCATCTGGGAATCGGGATCGCGTTGGTTCACTACAAGGAAGGCTGGTTTGTGGTCGGCGGCGGACGAAACGGAATGGAATTCAGCGTTCTGCTGATAACGGCCTTTTTGACCATCGCCTGGTCACACTATAAAAAAGGCAAATAATGCAGATTGCCCGCGTAATAGGCACAGTTGTCGCCACGGTAAAAAACAAATCGCTTGAAGGGCGAAAGTTTTTGATCGTGCAAACGCTCGACGCCGATTTAAGGGCGAAAGGCAGTCCGATGGTCGCCCTTGACGCCGTCGGTGCAGGCGAAGGCGAACTTGTTTTCTGGTGCCGCGGAAAGGAAGCGTCGTTTCCATTCAAGCGGGACGAAACGCCGACCGATTGCACGATAGTTGGGATTATCGACTCAGACAGTCACGTTTATCAGAAGTAAATCGTGAATCGTAACGACAAATAACGATTCACGATTTACCATTCATATGCTTCTCGCCAGAGTCATCGGAAATGTCGTCGCCACGCAAAAGAACCAGCGTTACGAGGGTTCGCGCGTAATGCTTTGCCGACAAATAACACCGGAAGGTCAAGATATGGACTACACATGTCTGGCACTCGACTCGGTCAGTGCGGGCGAAGGCGATATAGTTGTTATCGTCCAGGAAGGCTGGGGAGCTTCTACTTCTGCAACCGGGACACCCGGAGCCGCTATCGATTCAGCGATTGTCGGTGTTGTCGATTACGTCGATCTGTTGCCGGAAGATAAATAGTTGCAATAAGGCACAAGAGGCTCAAAAAGAAGGCGAAACTGCGGTCTTTTTGCACTGTTTAGCTTTTTCGCAGCAATTAGTTTTTATGCAGAACCAGGATATTCAGGCCCTTGCGGAAAAGATCGCACAACTTATAGAGAACGACCGGACCTCTCCCGATTTTTCATCATTGCAATCGGGCATACTCCGAATAAATGAACGTCTGGACAAGCTCGAATCCGCCTCTTACATTTCGCATTCCGAACATAAAGTTCCGCAATTAACGCATCCCAGCCGAGAAAAATTCGCGGTCATCGAAGCGGTCGCCGACGAGATCTTCACCGATCTTCAAAAAGAAAAGGCTTGCACGTTCGAACCGAACGGCAAGCCTTGCGATCACTGCTCAATGTGCAGCTCCCGCGGTTTTTAATTCGCTGGAGCAGCAGGTGCTACAGGCGGGGCATTAGTTTTTCTTAAAGAATTCGCGTCTCCGACAGATGGAGCAGTTCTTGCGGACGGATCAGCCTGGAAGAACGGCTCTTCCTTAAATCCCAGTAAACCCGCTGTCAATACCGCCGGAAATGAATTCCGTGTCGTATTGTAATCGGTTACAGATTGATTGAAATCCAATCGTGCAGTATTTATCCGATTTTCCGTACCCGAAAGCTCGTCCTGAACCTTCATGAAAGCTTCATTGGACCGCAAAACAGGATAACTTTCCTGCAGACTCAGTAGTCTTCCTATCGTTCCGCCGAAGCTGTTGTTGGCCTCGATCACAGCTTGTTTTTGCTCAGGCGTTTTATCGCCGCCTTCACCAGCCGGCTGAGCCTGCTGGGCATTCAGCAATCGTGAGCGAGCATCAGCGATCTGACCGAAGACTTCTTGCTCTTGAATTCCAGCCATTTTTGCCGTTTCCACTAGATTTGGGATGAGGTCGGCACGCCTCTGCAGCGAGCTTTCCACATTTGCCCATTTACCTTTTACGCCTTGCTGCTTAGCGGTCAGATCGTTGTAACTGCATCCGCTCAGGCCGAAAGCGGCAAACATTGCGATTGTTAATAATATGGTTCTTTTCATAATTGTTCTCCTTCGGGAACGTTCGGCTTTCCGAAATCTAAAGAATGAACAGACTTGGAAGCCTGTTCTATTTGTTTCCAATTGCGTCCACCGCACGTATTACATTTTCGATCTGCTCCATATATTCGGCAAACAAATTGTTTGCCGACGTGTCATCAAATCTTTCCGTGTAGTTATTTTCACGAATATTGAGTATTTTTTCAAACGGTTCGCCATTTATCTTCAATTGCCGAGCGGTTAAGGCGATAACTTCGCGTTTCGATGCCGGCGGCTGGATACCTTCCAGAAGCAGTACCGCATGAAACAGAGTCGCAAAACCGGTTAGGCTATGCGACATCAAATTCTTCATCCCTTCAACCGATCCTGATGCCGGAATATACTCACGGCGCAGCCGGATCAATTTGCTGCGGAGCTCGTATTCAGTCTGATGGCGTAAAAATTTATCAGATATTGTTAGACCCGCAAGAACGTCGGTTCCGTAAAGTACTTTTCGAGCCGCTTCCATCTGATGGAATTCTATTGGAAACACATCGGCCGCATCTTTTAATTCCGAAACCGTAAAGTAAACCGGCAGCGGGTTACCCGCTTTGGACCATTCGCGAACTGTTGCGTGAGCATCCCTCAAATCTTCCGGCGTTATCTTCTGCAGAGCGATAAGAATATTATACCCCGATTCTGCCGGAACAAAATCGCCCGCTGCGGCCGCACCGTACAGGATTACGGACGCAAGATTTTTTCCATGCGTTCCTTTCAGGTCGTCAACAAATGCCGCGAAATGATTATTCATATAAGTTTAGAGCCACTGGCTTGGCTTTACGCCTACCAGTCACCGCCTGCGCCGCCTCCGCCAAAATCGCCGCCCCCGCCGAATCCGCCCCAATCACTGCCGCCGGAGGATCCGCCCCAACTACTTGACGATGAAGAACTTCCGGACCCGCTTGTCAAAATCGACCCCACGATCCAAGGAAGAGCGCTTGCGGCGCCAAGACCACCGCCACCGCCCCATCTATCATTGTCATCATTCGATTTTCCGCCGCGTCTTGAAAAAAGCAGCAGCAGGATCACTCCAATAATAATTAGACAGCAGACGGGGCTCGAAATCGCCTTCGAGATCCCACGGCTTTTACCGGTTTGCTGGCCGGTGTTAGCAGGTGGAACGTAGGTTCCGCTCAGTCGCTCCTGAGTCGTTCGGATATACGCATCGACCGTATCCGAGATGCCTTTAGCATAATTGCCGTTGCGGAATTCCGGCACCAAATACTGACGCTGGAGGTTGCCGACAATCCCGTCGGGCAATTCGTCTTCGAGGTCTTTACTGACCTGGGTAAAATATTTCCGGTCGTCAATGGCGACAAAAAGCAGAGCGCTTGGGTTATCGTCTTCCTTTGAGCCGATCTTCCAGCCGCGTGAAACGGCGAGAGAATAATCGAATATGGGGCGGTCGCCGGTCGTTTTTACAACAGCTACGGCCAGTTCGACTCCGGTACTCGCCTTAAATTGTTTCAGCTTTTCTTCAAGCTGCTGCTTGGTTGCGGCGTCGATTACGCCCGCATAATCGTTAACCGCCCCGGTCGGAGCGGGCAGCGGCGATTCGTTTATTGAAAACGGTGCATCCGTCTGCGAATACGTACTCGCGGCCGCGAGAACGAGGATCAGTACAGTCTGGAAATATTTTAGTCTTGCCGAAGCAAATATAATCTTCATTCAGTATGTACTAATTGTGCCAAATATAAATAGAATACGAAAGCGCTAAACTAATTGTTCCGTTCACACCTTTTTGACTTCGACGAGTTTCCCACGAAAAATCCGCAGTGCTTTTTTGACGGCCGGAAGGCTATTTGCATAGGCGAAAAGCTGTTCCTCGGTTGGATTTTCGGGCAGTTTCACGATGTCCGAATCTCCGCCGTCGTCAATAATCGGCGGTACATATGCCGACAGATCACGATTTGGAGCAACCGAGACTAAAACATTTCCATTTGATTCAGTGGTTTTGCCGTTGGAACCATTGAGGGCAAGCCCGGCCAGGCTATTTGCAGATGCCAGAGGCATTAAATTATCGCCGCTTTGCAGGAGTTTTTCTTCAAAGGCATTGTCCAGCCAAGTGTCATCAATATGTTCAAGTTCTGCGGAATCAATCGATGGCAGTGGGAGATTGATCGCGTCGAGAAACGATAGATCAAACGCTTTTCCGTTAGTAACGGCTGGTTCCTCGATCAACTCGGCAGCAGGTAAAGTTTCCTCGAAATCGTCAGCCGGTGCCTCCATAAAATACGAAGGTTCTTCCGGCAGGGAAGCCGAAACAGGAGTAGCCTCGATCTTTTCAGTGATCGGCTCAGAAACTAGAGTTTTTTTTTCCGTGACTGGTGAAATCGGAGCAGAAGCTTCAGATTTTACCGGGCTTCCGCCGATCGATTGTTCGATTCGTGAGAGCCTCTCCAGAAGTTGCTCGACGGCGGTGACGC
>JANMSP010000353.1:0-5874 GCA_031389475.1 Pyrinomonadaceae bacterium | reverse complement strand
CAAAGTCAGCGAAACATCCCGCAAAACGTCGCAGATTCCGTATTGAATTGTAATACCCCGAACTTCCAGCATCTTTATTTACAGGGACCACAGGATAAATGAGATAGAAGAAACGCGTATCGTTCTACTATTCTCGTTGTCTTCAAATTCGTCCATTCTCTAATCCCTGTTAATTTCTTCGCAATAAATAAATAAAAAGCGGCGCACCGATCAACGCCGTGATCGCCCCGACCGGCAATTCCCTGGGCGATATCGCGACCCTCGCCACAGTGTCCGCCAACACGACAAATATCGCACCGGCAATCGCCGAAAAAGGCACAACCAACCGGTTATCACTGCCGAAAGCCAGCCTTATAAGGTGCGGCACGATTAACCCGACGTACCCGACGGAGCCGCTCGCCGCCACCGCCGTCCCGACCATCGCACTTGATGCTCCGAAAACCAGCAGCCGCACCCGTTTTACCTCAACGCCGAAATCGCCCGCATCACGTTCGCCGATCATCATTAGGTTCAACGCCTTTGCCTGCGATGTCATCACGATCGTACCGATTATCCCGACGATCAAACTGATGTAAAATCCATTCAGCGTCGCCTGCGAAAGATCGCCGAGCAGCCAGAACGTAAAGCTCCGCAGCTTCGTCGCGTCCAGCAAACTCGTCACCAGTACGATGATCGACGACAAAAACGTCGTCACGATAACGCCCGAAAGCACCAAACGCTCGACGTTCATCCCCGACCGACCTTTCGCCATTTGATAAACCGCAAACGTAGCGAGCGATGCACCGCCGAACGCCATCACCGGCCGTGAAAATTCAAACTGTTCAAAAAAAATGAAAGCAAGCATCGTCCCCAACGCCGCTCCGTTTGAAACACCCAGCAAATATGGCTCTGCCAGCGGATTTCTCAGTAATGACTGCAACCCCGCACCAGCGACCGCCAAACTCGCCCCGACTGCCGCACCCAGCAAGATTCTCGGAAGTCGAATATCGAAAAGTATCGCGCCCTGCTCCTCGCTCAAATCGAAAAACGACAGGTTTTCACTTCCAAGAAATGCCGCCGCAACAAGCGCCGCCGCAAGCATGAGAACCAGCATACCGCCATACCGCAATGCGGTTCGCGATGGATTGGGTCGAAGACTTTTTGCTGATATTCGGTCCTGCATTTATTCACAAACTCTCCGGCCGGAAAATAGACATCTTTTCTGCAATAAGCGTCGCCGTAACGCGGACACCCATGTCCGCAAATGAGCGTCGCTTCGACGCGAACGAACTCTCAGCGGCATTCAAGAATACGGCGACGTTACGCGGTCGCGGACTCCGCGGGCGGATAAGGGTGTCCGCGTTCCGTTAGGGATGCAGATCCCTTGCAATCTTCTCTAGCGCATCCACGATCCTGGGTCCCGGCCTCGATAGCAGGTCGGCGTCAACGCTAAAAACTTTGCCGTTCTTTACCGCCGGAGAATTCTTGAAAACCTCGTTCGGCTCGCGGTTTCCGTCGCTTTCGGAAAGGATTATCACATCCGGCATGAGCGCCAAGGCCGTTTCCTTGCTCAATTTAGGATACGCAGTGCCGACATTCGCTGTCACCGAGACTCCTCCGGCCCGCTGAATAATATCAGTAATGAACGATTCCTTGCCGATTGTATAGAGCGCGTTCTTGTCGATTTGCACAAATACCTTTGGCCGCCCCATTTCCGCCGTTTGATTCTCAACAAAACTCACGCGTTTCTTCAGGCCGGTAACGACTTCTTCCGCATTCGTTTCCCGGCCAAGTATCGCCCCGATATCGTTAATACTCTTGTAAATGCCTTCGATTCCGTCCGGAGCCGTTACGAAAACGGCGATATTCTGCTCGTCTAGGGTCTGCATGAACGATTCAAGCTGCGATGCGGTAGAGACAAAAACAACCTGCGGTTTCAGTGCGATTATATTTTCGATATTCGGCGTTAAGGTATCGCTAACCTTCTGAATCGATTTAGCTTCGGCTGGATAATTGCAAAAACTGGTGACTCCGACAAGTTTGTCGCCCCCACCGACTGCAAAGACGATCTCAGTCAAATTCGGTGCAAGCGAAATCGCCCGCTCGACCTTCGCCGGAATATTCACCCCACGACCGAGATCATCCGTCATCACCCGCACATTCATTTCAACCGCAACCGGCTGCGCGGAATTTCGGCAGCCAAATGCAATGGCGGTCAAAATCAGCAAACAAAAAATTGAAATCTTATTGGTCATAGTCAAAAGTTCTGAGTTCACGCTTCTGTGTGCTTCCTGTCAGAACCGAGAGCAGTAGCGACCGGGGTTCTTTTTAGACACGCTGAAGCGTGAACTCAGAACGCAAAAAAGTGCCCTGTTTTTCCGTCGTAGACAAGAAAAACAGGGCACTAATTTAAAATACCGTAGTTCGCCTCGAATGTTTTGACGCGAAACATTGAATCGGCAAAAAGCTCAATAGGCAGGTATTCAGACTATGCGAGAGTTCAAGGTTTCTGGTTCAAAGTTCAAAGTCTAAAATGACCTTGAACTTTGAACTCGAAACTTTGAACTTCCGCGTTCACTGTGACGCGATCGTGCGGGAATCTCACCCGGCTTACCCTTTCAAAACCGTCTCTTGAAAAAACGGTACCTTTCGGCGCTTTGTAATTTAAAAGATCAATGCAGCAAACCGTAAATTATTACGCTTTTGTGGAAACAAGTCAATCGACGGAACGCAGGCAACTTGCCTGCCCGCGGAGTCAGCGAACGCTCCACGCTATCGGTAATCTACCAGTTGTGAGATCTTTTCGCATTGAAACAATGCTCATGCAGGCAGGCTGCCTGCGTTTCAGCAGAAGGCATTCTTCACCGCCCGAATCGTATTGCAATGAATCTCCACGGTATCATCGATCTCCGCCGCATATCCGCCGCTCATCGTGGTCACTATTGGAATATCATTCGACCTCGCAAATTCCAGTACCATTTCATCGCGTTTCCGCAGACCGTCAATCGTCAGTTTAAGCCTTCCGCGTTTGTCCTTTTCAAAGGGATCGGCTCCTGCCAGGTAGAAAATAATATCAGGATCATGCAAGCGAATCCGAGGCAGGGCGTGTTCCAATGTATCAAGAAATTCCGCGTCTCCGGTACCGTCAGGCAGTTCGATATCGAGCGTCGAACGCTCCTTGAATAGCGGATAATTCTTTGCCCCGTGCATCGAAAACGTAAAAACCTCCGGCGAATCCTGAAAAATAAATGCGGTGCCGTTTCCTTGATGCACGTCGCAGTCGATGATCAGAAACCGCTCCGCCAGCTTTTCCCGCTGCAAAACCCGGATTGCTACGGCCACATCGTTGAGCACGCAAAAACCTTCGCCGCGATCGGGAAAGGCGTGATGCGTTCCGCCAGCGAGATTCGAGGCGATGCTTTTATCCATCGCCCATAGAGCCGCATTTATCGTCCCCGAAATCGCGTGAAACGAACGCCGGACAAGCGACTGCGACCAAGGAAGCCCGAGTTTTCGAATTTCCTTCGCGGTTAAAGTTCCGTTTTGCAATCGCGAGATATAATCTTCAGTGTGGACCAAAAGCAGGTCTTCGACACTGGCAGGATTAGGTTCGACAAGCTCGTCCGGCCGTAAACTGCCTTCCGCCAGCAGTCTGTCCCGCACAAGCTCAAATTTCCTGATGGGAAAAACATGCCCTTCGCCAATGTCGGCATAGTAATACGGCGAGTAATAAATTCGGTAGTCACCCATTGGAACGCGGACATCCTTGTCCGCCATCTTAATTAGCGGATAAGGATGTCCGCGTTCCCAGCGGCAATGCCAGCAAATGGCCGCTGTAAACGAAATAGACCTTGCTGGCGGTTCCGTCAACCCACATACTCATACTGTCAAAACTGATCTTCGGAATTTTCAGCATCGGTTTGAAGGCGTAGGTTTTTGCATTATATATTCCGACGTTCGTTTCATTCTTTGCCTGGTTGGGCAGTGCCGCCCAGAATTCAAATGCGTTTGCCGCCGGCTGCAGCGAGCGGAATCTTTGCTGTGCGATCGGTTTTATTTCACCTTTGGCAGCGACAACCGTTCCTGTTTCCGGATCAAGCCAAAAATACGGGCCGCTGTAAGTTTCATCTTGTCCATATTCCTGGTCTTCGTAGTGGTTGTAATACGGGCTCGTCACCAGTATTCTGCCTGTGGCGGGCACAAAGGCAACGGCTTTTCCAATCGAACTTTCGCCAGACGTCACCGGAAATTCGCGGTTGGTAGAAAGATTGACGCGGATAAGTTTCGCACCTCCTTCTTCTTCGTCTTCGTACTTCGTCACAACCGCCCAGCGGCCGTTCGCGGTTATGACCGGCGATTCGAAATGCCCTTCGCGTATCCGCGTGAATTTTCCGCCGCCGATCTTGTACAGACCTTCGGAATCGGCCCGAATCTCGATGCCACCTGCCTTCGCCTTCCATTGGCCGGACGGCGGCTGAACCGCAAAACTGTCGCGCAGCGGAATGAATTCAACGTCTTCCGGCTGAACGGCCGGATCGGTGAAACTTCCGTTGAAGTTAAGCCAAGTGAAATTGTCGAATTCGCGTTTCTGCCTCAACTTCCACGCATTCATTTCGGACCTGCCGTAAGATTCTTCTTCCTCCTCCTCACCATCCTGAACGGCTTCGATTTCCTGTTCGATCTCGCGGTCTATCTTCTTTCGCCTGGCCTTGTCCGACACGAGCAGACGAAACTCCCCGCCGTTTTTCCAGACCGTTTCCGCTGTCAGGTTTTCATCGGCAAATAAAATCTCTAATCCGGGAAGATCTTTTTCCAGTTTGTACCGCAGCTTTGCCGGCTCGCGCCGCATATCCTCGAACATCTTGTCCATTCCCGCGAAGAATTCCGGCTTACGCGAACTGCTGACAAATACCCGCCGCCCGCCCTGCTTCCCGAGCATCAGAAGCTGCTGCGGTGTGCATTCGTTGCTGCACCCGAGAAACGGGGTCATTTCATCAACCCTGTTGAAGGCCAGGTAGCTTTTGAAATCGTCGAATGCTTCCTTGCTTAAAGTCATCTCGCGGTAACGCGATTCGTCTTCTTCCCAGCTATATACAGCCTTATCTTTGTAAATGCGGATAAAATTATTCTCGTAAGAATAAACACCGAGCAGGTCGGCGTTTTCTTTCACTTCTTTCTGCAGGTTTTTCTCGACGAGCCTGAAATCGCCCGTATTGTACATACCGTATTCGTGCCAGCCAATTTCGAAAACAGCATTCACGCTCTTAAATAAATCGACGATAAACGGGTCCCGCCCGGCAAAATTGCCACTGCCGTTTGCAAAAAACGCCGTCCGTGCTCCCATGATCTTCGCCTCGTTCGGATGAAGTGCGAGCACGGCGGCCCTTGCATCGGGCGAATCTTCGCTTTCCAGATAACTCTCCGCCGCTATCGCGAGGCGCTTATCTGTATCTGAAATATATTTGACGGTTTCCTTCACAGGCAGTTTCGCCCGTATCAATCTGGCACATGCCAGCATTGCGCTCTTGGCTTCTACATTATCCCCATTAAGAATTCCGGAGTAACCCGCGTCGTCTTCCAAAAGACAGGCTGAAATGCCATATGCGGTAGGATTGCCCGCCCGCATATCGTAAATGTCGTTGGTCTGTTTCTCACGCAGCTCTTTTCGTACACTCAAAAGCTTTAAGATAGAATGAGCATCGGATTTATAATTCTTCAGATCCCGAAGCAGCAGTGCATTGATCGCAGTGCCGTTCCAATTCAAAAGCATTCCCCGCAGAACTTCCGACATCGGCGGGTCGCGTTTTTCGAACATTCCGAATCGCTCGATAACCTCGCGGATAAGCGGTTCGCTCGCGTCCTTTATCTGTAAAACTTGGATGCCGAGCACCTGCT
>JANMSP010000338.1:0-7269 GCA_031389475.1 Pyrinomonadaceae bacterium | reverse complement strand
CTTCCTTATCGTAAAAGTCGAGCGATGACACCGAGGTACGCAGGACGTCCATCGGGTCGGCGTCCATCGGATACCTTTTCATTGCTTCGATGACTTCCGCCGGAACTTCGTAATTTGCCCGGAGCTTGCTTTTCAGATCGTCAAGCTCGCCGGACTTCGGCAAACGCTCGTTCCAAAGCAAAAAAATGACCTCTTCAAAGGTCGAATTTTCGGCCAGATCATGAATGTCGTAGCCTTGGTAAATCAGTTTTCCTTCGTCGCCATTAACATCGCCGATTGCGCTCTGGGCGGCGACAACGCCTCTGAGTCCTGCAGTGGCGGCGTTCGTTTCTGTTGCTGTGCTCATAAAGTGGTTTATTAACGTTCGATTTATTGCCAAATTTAATTTTAGCGAACACCGTAGGCTTAGACAAGCGTTATTGTCGAAAAGGTGGAGCACGGATGCCTCGTCCGACCGCGGAGGGGAACGCGGACACCTTGTCCGCTCGCGGAGTCCGCGACCGCGTAATATTACCGTAAGGCTAGTTCCACGCCAATAGGCTTGTTCGCGTTGAAGCAACGCTCATCCGGACGGGGGCGTCCGGGCTCCGTTATTCGTCGAAGAATCGCCGGGCTTGCAGCATCGCTTCGGGGACCGCCGTGAGGTGTGTCAGTTTGTCGTTCTTAATGATATGGCGCCGCAAAGTATCTGCCCGCACGCCCCGTGAACGCATTGTGCGAAACGCTTTTTCCGTATTTGCGGGATCGACGACCGTATCGCCTTGTAAATTTATCAGCAGCATTTTCGCCCTCGGCGACCAATCATAAACGTCGTTTTTAACGAGCTCGCGAACGACCGGATCGCTTGTGTCCAGCGTTTCCATCGCACGCCGGAATCGGGGCGTAATGACATTGAACAGCGAATTTTTCGACCGCATCAATACAGCTGCGACTGCCAGACGCTTTATCAGATTTTCATCCGTGATGTTCGCCGGATAAGCGGTTGAGACAGTCAATGCCATCGATGGTTTGAAATAATCGGTCAATTTTACGCCGTATTCCTTGTGAAAATAATAGGCCATGTAAGACGCCAAATAGAGCCTAATGACGAAACCCGCCTGATCGGTCGGCTGGGTCAACATAAACTCACGCGTGGCTCCCGAAAGGTCGTACGGGCCGGATGCGGGAGCAGACGCAAAAACCTGGTGCTGCGGGTCCCTACTCTTCTCCAGTTCGCGGACGAGGGCCATTGCAATGCCGCCGCCTTCGGAATATCCGGTGATGAAAAGACGCTCGCCGACGTTGGCATTCAGATTCGAAATCAGCGACCTCGCGGGTTTTATCATGTCGAAACCGGAACGGCTGTTAACGACATTTAACGGATAAGGATGAGGCGCTTTGTGATCGCCGAGGCCTAAGTAATCCGGCATTACAATCGCGTAACCGCCGGACGCGAACGCCAGGATCGCCGATTCGGGTTCGGTCCCGTCCGCCGTTCCCATATAGCGTGAAGGAGCCTTTCGCGGATCGGCTATCGTTCCGTGGTTGAACATCACCATGCCGTTCGGCGCTCCGCCTTTCGGCAAAACTACGAGGCCCGTGAGCACGACGGACCGGCCTTTTTCGTCGGTCGAGCGGTAATTGACCTTGTGAAGATCGAGCGCTTTTGCAGTACGGTCAGGTCCCGACGCTCCGTAAACCGTCTGAATGCGTCTATTTATCTGCGCCGCCGTCATCGTTACGTTTTTCGACGAGCTAATCAGATTTTGGCCGATCACCGCAATACCGCTGGCCGCCAAGAGTACGAGAATTAGAATCGCTTTCATAATTAACCTCGACCGACAAAGTTAGAGATTATCATAATCAATAAAAAACCACGGAATGACAGTGGGCTACAAAAGGAGAAATAAGCCCTCAGTCATTCCGTGGTATTCGGTTAGATTTAAAGAACGGTTTCAGCCGTTTTAACCTACACCCCAAAACAGCTTTACCTGATCTGAGTCTCGTAAGAAGTCTTGATACGAAGCTGCTGGCTGCGTACCAAATTGATGTTTTTGCCGCGTTCAACCACCACCGCTCCCACACCGAATGCCGCTCCCACGCCCGCTCCGACCGCGGCTCCTACCGGTCCGCCGGCGATCGCTCCCACCACGATTCCCGTTCCCGCTGCCGCTCCCACCTTAATTCCGTCTTCCTTGAATGAGTGTTTTCCCACCGCAGTGCCTTCGTTATCTACCTTCCGAACATTGTCGCCTTTTGACGGCAGAACTTCGGAGAGGACTGCATTGAAATTACTCCATCGTGTTTCGTTCAAAATCACGCGGTCGAATGAAAGCAGCATTTCGGAACGGCGTTTAATGCGGCCCGGCTTAATGATCTTGCTGACCCGGCCTTCGATTATTGCACCGCTAATTTCGGCCGGTGAAACGATCTTTGCGGTGAATTTATCACCTTCGCGATTTCGGTCAGTGGTCAGTTCTTCCTGCAGCTCTACGATCAATTCTGTATCGCGCGGAATAATGATGACCGCATCGCTGACCGGCTGAAAGCTCGTTTTCTGCATTACATCGCTCGCTGGGGCCGATTGTGTTGTCGTTATGCTGTCGGAAACAACGGACGTTGTATTTTCGGCGGGAGCTTCGATGATTGGCGATTCCACAATGGGTGCCGCGACCTGCTCCTGAACCGGGGCCGTTTCAACGGAAAGATTTGCCGCTATTGCTCCGCGTTTATTCAAATCAGCGGGTACCGTTGCCTCGAACGAACGCTTTTCAAAACCGGTGTCGTAACCGGATTCAAATCCCTGCTGGTAGCCGTCCTTGTAATCTTCGGCGGTACCGTAATCTTTGTTGTAGGCACGGTTCGCTTTAGCGTATTCACCGTGGCGGGAATAGTCTTTCGAAATGCTGTCGATCGAATCGCGGTATCCGGCCATATAACCGTCGGAATATCCCGTTCTGTATCCCCGCTGCAAAGCAACCCTTGTATCTTGGGCGTTCACGCTCTGAACGGGAAGGACTAGGAAAGCGGCTAAACTTAGGGAAAAACTAAAGACGATAGCTAAAAAACTTCTGGTTAGCTTCATATGATCTCCTTTGAATTGCTGTTAGTTAAATCGAGAAATGATTTGTCCGCTATGATTTATACACTATTGCTTAAGAATTTACAATAAGTTTTTATGCGAATGTTTAAGATATTTTTATCTCTATGAAATTGAACGGTTTGCCGGGCAAAAAAAAGGCAGCGGACGGCACATGTCCACTGCCAAAGTTTGCTTCAGGAGGAGCAAATGAACTCGTTAAAAACTCTTGCGAAACAGGTACGAAGCCCGAATGAAAAAAGTTCGATTGTTACGCTCAAAACCCGGCTCGACAAAACCTCTTATAGGATTTCGACCACCGTAGTTAAAATTGTCGTTATACCCGACATAGAAAGCCGTGCCAGGACTTGGATTCCAGCCGACCAATAACTGACCGGCGTAATTTTTGCGGGTGGAATCGTAATCGAGCCGTAAGCGTGTGAATGTGAATCTTGAGAATTGATAAGTCGACCGGAGACTGAGAAGATCGGAATCGAATGCCCGCAGTTTATTATCGTTCCGCACTAAGCGGCTTTTACGATAGCTCAGCGAAATGCGAAGCGGGTCTATCGGTTTGACCTCACCGGATAACTCGGCGTCGAATTGTTTTCCCGGGCCGGGATTTTGTAGCCCGTTCTGGGAAAAAAAGAAATCGTATGCGTTGTTTTGATAACCGACAAACCAAGAGTAATTAAGATGTTTATTTACGTTGTGATTCAGGTTTGCCGAATAAAATTGCTGCCACGTGGCCCGGGTTCCATCACCAAAGAACGTCCCCAGCGGCCGCGTCGATGAACGTTTCAGTGAAAACTCTTCTTCGTAAAGTTTCTCGTACGAGGCACCGGCTTCGGCATAGAAGAACATATTTCCTTGCAAAGAGAGGTTTATATTTGTTCCTGCCCTCCATTCCTGAAGTCTTCCCTGCCAGTCATAGTCGATACCAGTAAATTGCGACCAACTTTTACGGATGAAAAATGCTTTTGGATCAGACTTGGTGCTCAAACGATTAACGAAGAAGGCGAAATTTGTGTTCGTCCGTCGTGTAAAACCGACATCGGCCCGGTAATCGCTGCTCCGTCCCCCAACCTCGGCGAACCAGCCTCGTGTCTCGGTGTTGTAGTCGAGATTTGCGTAATAACCGATAGCGTTACCAGTCCGATAATCTAGAAAAGTTCCATTTCTAAGCCAATCGGTAACGCTATCGGTTATTCCGGTTCCGCAAATATCCCGGTTGCGGTCTGCCTGAGCTACATCAAGCGACGGTTCGAATTCGGGATCGAAAAAACAGCCGCGCGATCTTGTTCCTACCACCTGAAACTGCGATGTAAGCCTCGGCGTCAGTTTAAATCTTCCGTCAAGACCCGCGACCAAATTCTTTCGCTCCGGAAAACTGCTGTATGTCGCGAATAACCCGACGCTATTTTCTTTTCCCACATCGCGCTTCAATCGCAGCACGCCGAAAAGAGTGTTTTTATCTAAAAATTCGGAAATAACCGGGCGTAGGGCGTCGTTATTTCTTTCGTCCTCATTATAATTACCGCGCGTTTTGTCGGAAGCCGCAAGAAAACCGAAAGAAGTCTTACCGGTCTTTCCGGTGAGCTTTAAGGCGAGATCAGGATCGCCTATTTGCCGTGAGTTAAAGATCCGCAACGGCGACTGGAAGATGTCGGCACCTTCCAAAAAGAACGGGCGCTTTTCCTGGAAAAATATCGGGAAACGCTGATTCGCGGTGATAACGGGAGCATCGGCCTCGATTTCCGCAAAGTCCGGATTATATGCCGCGTCGAGAGTGATATTCGGCGAAATAGTATATTTGACCGTTACACCGATGTCCTGCTTTATCGGATTATTTACGAATCTGTCGGGGTTGGCATCGGTCGTTGGAAAAACGCGTGTCCGGCGGCCCGTTTCCGAAACGGTTATGCTCGGGACAATCTCTAATGTCCGCTCATATTTTATTTCGTCAAGACCGGTGATTTTGCCGTGCTGGATCAAAAAACCAGAAACATTTCGGTCATTTGGCAGCCATTGATCGAATTCGTCGTTGAAGCGGTCGATATTCCGGGCAACATTGAAACCCCACATTTTGCCTTTGCCAGCCGAATACCTCAACGATTTAAAAGGTATTTTTGCCTCGACCGACCAGCCCCAATCCTCGATAATGCCTTTCGATTCCATCACGATATCGACCGAAAAATCTGAGCCTTGTCCCTCGGTATAAATACCATCGGCTTGAATACCGAGCGGATTAAACCCGAGAACGTATGCCCGCCGCTGATCGTTGTAAGTATCGAGCCAAACGCGGACGTTGTCTTCGCCGAAAACATTGTCCCGCTTTGCGAGAGTTGCTCTAATCTTGTCTTTTTCATCCCAGCATTTGAAGGCTATGTAAAGATGTTTTTCGTCGTACATCATCAAAACTTCGGTCGGCTTCGACGGAGCAATGTTATCGCCCGGGTTTGTTTGATAAAAGTCCTTAAAAACAGTCGCGGTTTTCCACGCTTCCTCGTCGGGCCGGCCGTCGATCGTCATTGCGAGAGCAGTTAGCGGGACGATCTGCGGCCTGGCCTTTTCGGGTGGTATCTCGATTTTTGATTTGTTGGTAACCGCCGCTTTCGTATCGGCGGACTTGCTGGAAGCAGCGACTTCGTTTACACCGTTGGACTGTGCTGAGGTGTAGATTGAAATCAATATGATTGCGATTAGGGGATAAAGCTTTTTCATGAAAGATCCTTTATAGATCGAAATAAAATTTCTTAAGGCGAACGGAAGTGTTGAAACCCCTACTGATTGGAACGCAATACCAGTCAATATGTTTCAAATAGGTCTAGCGGAAATTCTCACTTCGCTCAGGTTCTAATTCTAGTAGGTGTTCATCAGGGCGGCGTTTCGAACGACGAGTTTGCCTTGAGTAAAATTAAAGTCGTAGGACGCTCCGCCGCCGCTTCCCAGCCGCAACTTTTTGCCTTCCACCGCTTCAAAACCTTCGGTTTCGATATCGGTATTCGAAACAAAGCTCGCATTGGAATTTTGCGGCATCGTCAGAAAGATAGTGCCGTCGGTCGCCTTCGCGGAAAGCTTGTTAAAATCGCCTTCGAGATAGACATCGCCGCATTCAGTTTGCGAATTGAAATCTCCGCGGAAGCCGATAACCCGGACTTGGGCCTCAGCGGCCGAAAGATGCAGTTTGCCGTCGACATCGCGTATGTTGATCGCTTCGTCACCGCCGTCGAGGTCGATCTCGCCTGAAACACCGTCGAGCCTGATCTCGCCGTCACTGACAATTTTCAAATCGGATTTTTTGGGGACGAACACCTCAATGCGGACATTGCTCGAATCGAAATTAAAGCTTGACCCTTCCGAACTTTCGCTTTCGATGACCGTCAGTTCAACTCCTGAAACGGTCTGCTTTTCCGTTACCGCGGCTGATGTACGATTGCGGTTGCCGGCGAATTCCGTCAGGACATATTTAACTTCGGATTTGTCCCATCCGCGAACCTTCACGTCGCAACTTTTAGCATTAATTACTACCCTAGGAGTGCCTTTTACTTGAAAGGTATTCGTCTTCTTCTCAACAAAAGACGGTCCCGAAAACCAATTCGCCGACCGCATTTGAGAAAGGACCATGTCCTTTTGAGCAAGGCCGGCCTGAATGTGCGCTTTGATCGCCTCGCTGCTCAACTCGGCTTCTATCGCGGGAAGTATCTCGGTGTTTAATTTGTCGAGTGTTGGCTTGATCCGGATCATTTCTTTTCGGGCCTCCGCCATTTCCTTGCGGGACTCGGCCATCGCGGCTGCGGAAACCCTTTTTGAATCCTTTACGGAACGGGCTATATCGCGATTAATCTGATCGGCATCGATTATCGATTCATCATCGGTGTCGTCCCCGTCATCGTCGCTTTTGTTTTTCTGCGGAAGCAGATTTGTCGCCGGGTTGGGAGTCTTTCCGTCGTTCTTCCGATCGACCGCAAGTCTACCGTTTACGCTGTTTAATTTTATCTGCACCTCGCCGCTCCCGACCCGGCCGTACATATCGCGTCCGACGTACTGGCCTTTTCGTACCGGAAGTCCAAAACCATTTGTGATATTGCCGTTCAGCGAATCAGCCTTGATCGTCGCGTTGGCATCCGATGGAATCGTAAGATTTACGCGTCCGTTCACGGTACTCAAAGATATTCGGCTTCCCGTTTCCAACCGGTCGAAGTCAGCGA
>JANMSP010000324.1:0-2547 GCA_031389475.1 Pyrinomonadaceae bacterium | reverse complement strand
CCTGCAAGAGATTCGTGACGGCAGTTTCGCGGGCACGAAGTTTGATCGGATCTTCGTCCTTTTGCATTTCGAGAGCGATACTTTTGATCTTATCTTCCGAGAGGCCGTTAAAATCCTTGAACATCTTGCCGATCTCGTTCTGATATTTTTCGACCGGAGCGTTGGCGGCCTGGTCCTTCGTTCCAATAAAGGTGAACAGCGGGCGAAATGCCTTCTCGGGCAGCGTGCCGCCCGTTTCCGAATCCTTCGCTTTGGAGAAGAAACTCTTCAGCCACGGCCACCATTCCTGAACTTCAGGTTTTGCCGATAGATTGGTGTTTTTTGCTATTTCCCGGACGAGGATCTTCATCGGCGAATTGGCTGATGAAAATGCCTGCAGGGCATTCGTCGCTTCGGTCTTATTCTTGTAAGGCTTGACGTTAACAGCCTTTACGAAGTTTCGCCAGTGGTCCTCGTAATCACGGAAGTAGCGGTCTTCGATCATGCTGGCGTCGGTAGTCTGGGCGACCTGCTTCTTGCCGATCTCGCCCATCACCCAGTCATCCTCGCTCAATTTCTCGTTTGCTTCTAAGATCGCCGTTTTCATCAATTCGTAGCCAGGCCGCGTGTATGCGCTCGGCACGCTGTACGATCCGGCAAGAAATCCGGTGTCTGCGCCATTGCGGGTTAATATCGATTCGGTCGTCGTGGAGCCTACTTTGTCGTCGATTTCTTTGGATATTTCCGTCACCTTGCGGCTCAGATACCTGTACGGTGCGGGAAACGCCTGCAGTTTGGTCCGCGTTTGCTCGACCAGTTTTACGTTCTTGCTGATCCGCGGAAATTTATAATCATCATCGTCACGATCAACCTGTTTCGCCCAAAATTCAAGCTGCTGCTGGGCGGTCAGTTTCATATCGGCGGGAATTTTCGATTCTGTCGCCCAATAATCCTTGAGTGTCGTCGCGAGGTGGCCCGGCTCGGCTTTGTCTTTATGGTCGCCGGTCAGCATCAAATATGCCTTTAGCAGATCGTAATGCTTTCCAAGAACCTTTTCTTCCTCTTCGGTCGGTTTTGCCGAATTGGCGACCGGATTGCTGGCGGCAAACTTTTCCAGATCGGTTTCGATCTTTTTGACAATCGGTGTTTTGAATCGTTGCTCGACCACCGCCATGTACATCGGAAGCAGGTTTTTTTTGTAAAGCTGATTGCCGGAATAGAGGCCAAACCGCATGTAAACGGGTGCTCCGTTTCTTTCGTAATCGTCGAGCCTGCCGAGCAGTTCGCGAAGATTCTCCGTGGCTGCGATCTCCTGTCTTACCTGCGTCTCACTTTTTACTGTCGCTTTATTCGCGGCATCGGTTTTTACGATCGTCAGCACATCGCCGCCCTTTTTCTCGGCTTCCGCCAGCATTTGACTGTTCGAGTAGAGCGAAACACTCGCCATCACCAGCAAAACAAACACGATAAAAAGCATGAGCAAGGTGACGAACCAACCGAATATCGGAGGTCTTTGCCGCTGAGCTATGAAAGTGGAAACAAGGTCTTTGTCGCGTAGAACGACGTCTTTGAAAAAACGCTCGGTGAAGTAGGAATTGCCGACCTGCGGCAGAGCATTCCCGGCGGAACGCGCGACGGGTGAGGCGGTAAAATAAAAGCCTCGCAGGAAAGGATTCTCGCTGAACGGGTTCGGGCGGAAAAGAGAATTGATAAACGCGCCAAATTTCCGGCGGGCCGAGCCGAAATGTAGCGGGAAATTAAAAATACGGAGTTGCCGCACAGGCGGAAACGGAGCCGAAAGCCTGGCTAGCCGCCGCTTCATCAGCGAATTGTGCAGGATCTCGTATTCTGCGTCGAACTGCGCCTGGCCATTCTCGCTTTTCTCGAGCGGAATAGTCGAACCCCAGACAAAGGTCTTGTCCTCATTTTTCGAGCTTGAAAAAGAATCACGAAATCCTTCGATCGTATCGGCGTGGGTAAAAACGATGTAAACCGGGAAACGTACTTTCAAGCGCTGCATCGTTTCGTCGAGCCGGGCGCGGAGAACTTTTGCAAGCTCTTCCAGTTGCCGTTCGTCCGATTTCAATACCTGCTCTGCATTGACAGTGAGTATAAAGCCGTCAATAGGGCGATTCCCGCGATATTTCTTGATCGTTTCGAGCATCGACGCCCATTCGTCGGCATCGGCGCCTTCGGTCTGATAGCGTCCGGCCGTATCGACGAATACCGCGTCGCTCGTCACGCGCCAATCGATGTTTCCGGTCGGACGGATAAATTTCTGCTCGGATTGCCGCTGGCTCGGGAGCGTCTGAAAATTTAGATTCGAGCTCATCACTAATGAACTCTTGCCGGATTTCGGCGCTCCCGCGACCAGATACCAAGGCAGCGAATAGATCGCGTCTTTTCCGTTCCCGCTTAGATTCGATGTTTTCAGGAATTGGACGGCTTCTTCCGTTCCGCCCTGCAGATCGCCGTAATTGCCTTCCGGAGCCGCGAGTTTTTGTGCTTGTCCTTCGACCGGAGCGGTTTCAGCGGCTTTTCCGGCGGCGGCTTCGGCTTCGAGTTTCG